>CAMDBK010000057.1 GCA_945889235.1 Chitinophaga pinensis | reverse complement strand
TGGGTCGGCAGCTGCTACAGGCTCAGTTTTTAAAACATCTTCGGTTTTTAATGAATCAAACGCGGAACTTGATGAATCAGTTGCTGCTGAAATACTGCGCAGGTATTCGTTTGCTTTACCAAATGCTTCTGAAAGTTCAGCATTTTCATACGTTTCCCAAAACTCAAGCTTGGCAGAACTTTGTAATAATTTACGCGCTCTGTCCGGTTCTTTAATACCTGGAAGCTCAACAAGAATACGGTCAGAATTCTGCAGACGCTGAATATTAGGTTGTGAAACACCAAACTTATCAATACGTGAACGCAACACGTCAAATGAAGAGTTGATAGCGCTCTGAGCTTCTTCATTCAGCACCTTTAATACATCATCATTGGTTTTTTTGTCTCCTATTTTATCTTTCAGGCTGAACCCGAAAATATTAGGATCGGCAAGGCTTTTTCCGGGAGCAACTTCATTAAAGGCTTCACCAAAAAGAGTTACAAAATCTTTAGTAGATGTGCTTTGTCTTTGCTTTGCAAGGTCAAGTGCTTTATTAAATTCAGGGTCAACGCTGTTGTTTGAAAGGGCTTTCAACAGGTCGTAAAGTGATACCTCAAGGGTAACGTTCATTCCGCCTTTCAAGTCAAGACCAAGGTTGATTTCGCGGTCTTTACACTCACGGTAAGTGTATTGAATAATTCCAAGGTTATAAACCTCTTTACTCGCGATTGAATCAATATAATTCTTCTCTTTTGTTACATCACCTGCGGCATATTCTGCAGCATCTTTATCAATGCTGCGGGCAACCCACGTAAATGAAAGTTGGTAAAGACAAACGAGTGCTAATAGTATGGCAAAAATCTGAATGGCGCCTTTGTTCTGCATAATTTTCTGTGTTTCCGTTTTTTTTGAGCGTGCAAACGTACAAATTTTTAATTATCGCAAAACAAGTATTTTAGAGAGTAGTTTCTGTGTTAAAAAAGCTATTCGGGTCGGGGTTTTTATAAGTCTCTGAATGTATTTCATTTGTAGGATATCATTAATTTTTTTCAGGCAAAGTTTACAGTGAATTGAATTTCATTAATTTTAGCTGTTTTTTTATAACCCAACTTACAGAACGTGCGTTTGGTGAAACACTTACTACGGCTTACTTTTCTTTTCTTTCTTCCTTTTGCATCGTATGCACAGCTGACTGTAGTAGGTGGATTAACGGCTACGCAGATGGCTAACATTATTGCCGGGCCGGGAATAACAATCAGTAATGCTACTTATACAGGTCCTGCAATTTCTTCAGGTTCTTTCAATGGTTCTGCATCAAACATTGGCTTGGCAAGTGGTGTTTTGCTCACCTGCGGAGATATTAATTTAGCAATAGGACCCAATACTTTAGGAAGTGCGGGAGTTGATAACCTTGCTGCCGGAAACTCTGATCTGGACGGACTTGCAGGCGCAGCTACCTATGATGCAGTGGAACTTGAATTTGATTTTGTTGCGCAAAGCAATAACATTTCATTTGATTATGTTTTTGGTTCTGAAGAATATCCTGAATGGGTTTCATCGGGCTTCAATGATGCATTTGCATTCTTTATCAGTGGCCCCGGGATTGGCGGAAGCCCTAATATTGCTATTGTTCCCGGAACCGGGCAACCGGTTACTATTGATAATATAAATGCCGGTGCTAACTCAGCTTATTATGTGAATAATGCCGGAGGTGCAAGCGTTCAATACGATGGATTTACAACTGTACTTACTGCAACACAAACAGTTCAGGCTTGCCAGACTTATCACCTCCGCCTTACCATTGCCGATGCCGGTGATGGTATTTATGATTCAGGAGTTTTTATTGAAGAAAATAGTTTAATCAGTAACGTTATTCTTATCAGTGCATCAACAGTAACTGCTGATTCCACTGCGTGGGAAGGCTGCTCAGATGCAGTAGTAACCTTTACACTTGGATCAACACAAAACAGTCCTTATGTAATTAATTACACGCTTGGCGGCACAGCAATCAACGGAACTGACTATACCGGTTTGCCCGGCAGCATTACCATTCCGGCCAATACACTCAGCAATAGTTTTACAATAGTACCAACTGTTGACGGTATTCCCGAAACGCAGGAAACAATTACTATTGCAGTGCAAACTTCTATCTGCGGCTACGATACAATCCTGATGTATATTGATGACTTAGACCCGCTATCGGTAATTGCTCATAACGATACTACGCTCTGCAACGGGCAGGGACAAGCATTAATTTATGCTGTTGCTGATGGTGGTGGTGGTGGTTATACTTTTTCATGGAATAACGGAGCGGGTACTAATGATTCAGCAATTGTTGCACCCGGAAACACTACAACGTATACAATAACTGTAGATGATGCCTGCGGAGTAACACAGGTTACAGATGATGTTACTGTCACCATTTCAGCAATGCCTGTTGCGGATGCGGGCCCTGATATAACATATTGTGCAGGTGATCCGGTAACGCTTACTGCAACTGGCGGACTAATTTATCGTTGGTACAAACTTCCTGCGAATACGTTGGTTGGAAGCACGGCTGCAATCAACATCAATCCTGTTGGTAATGAAGATTATTATGTGGAAGTAAATTCAGCAGGCTGTTTTGACTATGATACAGTTTCTGTTACTGAAAACCCTGCTGCCGTTGCCGATGCAGGGCTGGACGTTGCCATTTGCAACGGTGATAATATTCAATTACTTGCTACAGGAGGTTCACAATATTCATGGTCACCAGCCGCTGATTTAGATGACCCGAATATTGACAACCCCCTATTTGATGGCACAACCACAACAACATTAACCGTAACAGTTACTGATGCAAATGGTTGTGTAGATACCGATGATGTGGATGTAACAGTAAACCCGCTTCCGCCTGCTGATGCAGGACCTGATGTTCAGATTTGTCTTGGTTTCACTACGCAACTTAATGGTTCAGGTGGAACAATTTATTCATGGAATCCTGCAACAGATTTAGACAACCCTGCAATTTCAAATCCTACTTTCAGCGGTTTGGTTTCCACAAATTATACACTCACAGTTACTGATAACAATGCTTGCGTTGCAACCGATGATGTTTATGTTGATGTTATACAAACCATTCCGCTTTCTGATTTCACATTGCAGACAATAGCCTGCGTGAATGAAGATGTGAACATTACCTTCACCGGGCAGGCAAGTATCACAGCCATTTTTAACTGGAACTTTAATGGCGGAAACATTGTTTTGGGCAGCAATGGCGGACCTTACACTATTAGTTGGGCAACAACAGGAACTAAAACCGTTACCTGCATAGTGGATGAAAATGGCTGCGGTGCAGATACCATGACTTACACAATTGACATTGAGCCATACCCTGTTCCAAACGCTGGACCTGACCAAACCGCTTGCTCTGGTGATGTGTTGGGTCTGGGCATTCCTGCTACACAGGGTGAAACGTATCAATGGAGCCCTGCAACAAGTCTGAGCAGTGCAACTGTTTCTGACCCCACCATAACACCCATTAACCTGACTGCCGCAACCGATATAAGACCGTATGTTATTACTGCTACTTCTGCTTTTGGCTGTGCTGCAAAAGATACTGCACTGATTACTGTTTTCCCCATTCCTCTTGCAAATTTTACTGAACCACCGGGCGAGTGCTTTAATGTAAACTCCATTGATTTTACCGCAGGAGGTGTTTATGGAAACGGTGCAACTTTCTTCTGGGATTTTGGTGCTTTTGCAAATCCCACAACTTCAACACAGGAAAATCTTTCGGGAATTGTTTTCTCAGCGCCTGATGATTATCCCGTTTCACTTGTAATTACTGAGAATGGCTGTGTTAGCCTGCCTGCTGTGCAAACCATTGAAATATTTCCAATGCCTGTTGCTGATTTCAGCGCCAACCCACTGGAAGGTTGTGAGCCACTCTTTGTTTTCTTCACTAACCTAAGTAATAATGTCGGTTCCAATCTTTCATCTGAATGGAAATTCGGTGATGACAGTATTTCAATAGGTTCAAATCCTGCCCATCGCTACCTCAATGCAGGAGTATATGATGTGCAGCTTACTGTTACAACCGGTGATGGTTGTTCAAACACTATCAACAAACCGAATTATATCACTGTGTATCCAAAACCGGTTGCAGGTTTCAAAGCAACGCCCGAAATGGTTTCAATCTTTGACCCGAAAATTATTTTCACCGACCAAAGCACCGGAGGTGATAGTTGTGAATATATTATTGGCGAAACAGGCGACATGATTTACACCTGTAATTTTGAGTACATTTTTCCCGACACAGGCTATTATACAATCACACAATATGTTTATAGTATTCACGGTTGTTTAGACACAGCAGCACTTGATGTATATGTGAAACCGGAATTTACTTTTTATATTCCTAATGCCTTCTCACCAAACAATGATTACAAAAACGATATTTTTTATGGTTACGGAACTTTTATTCTTGAATATGACCTTACCATTTTCGACCGCTGGGGTCAAATTCTTTTCCGTTCACTGGATGTAAAAGATGGCTGGGACGGCTTTTACAAAGGTGAAAAAGCACAGGAAGATGTATATGTTTACAAGGTGAATATCGTTGATATTAATGGCGAAAAGCACGAATTCATTGGCAAAGTGACATTGTTCAGATAAATGCCAAAATCAACTTACAATGTTATAGGCTTAATGTCGGGCACTTCACTTGACGGCCTTGATATTGCTTTTTGTATTTTTGAAAAGAAGGGAGAAAAATGGAATTATAAAATTCATTCATCAGAAACCATTAAATACCCTGATGAATGGAATAAAAAACTTTCCTCAATTCACACTTCTTCGGCTTACGAGTTTGCACTGGCAAATACTGAATACGGTTATTTTCTGGGAGAAAAAATTAATGAATTTATTGGAGAGCAAAATATTTCTGGTGTTGATTTAATTGCGTCACACGGACACACCATTTTTCATCAGCCCGAAAAAAATTTCACGTTTCAGTTAGGCTCAGGCGCTGCGATTGCAGGCAGAACCGGAATTAGTACGGTTTGTGATTTTCGCTCACTGGATGTTGCGTTGAATGGGCAGGGTGCACCGCTGGTTCCTATTGGTGATGCTTTGTTATTTTCAGAGTTTGATTATTGCCTTAACCTTGGCGGAATTGCAAATATTTCGTTTGAAGAAAACGGAAAAAGAATTGCATTTGATATCTGTCCGGTAAACATTGTTCTCAATCAATTAGCTCAAACACTTGGAAAAAACTATGACAATGAAGGAAATCTGGCACGATCAGGTTCATTGAACACTAACCTTCTCGAAAAACTTAACAACCTTGATTATTACACAGTGTCAGGTGCAAAATCATTAGGCAGAGAATGGGTCGATGAAGTATTTTTTCCTGTTTTGAAGAGCTTTGAAATTTCTGTTCAGGATAAACTGAATACAATTTGTGAGCACATCGGTTTTCAAATTTCAAAAAACGCAAACGGAACCAAAAGCAAAATGCTGATTACCGGTGGTGGCGCGTATAACACCTACCTCGTTGAACGAATAAAATTTCATTCAAATACCGAAATAATTATTCCCGACAAACAAATAATAGAGTTTAAAGAAGCTCTGATTTTTGCTTTTCTGGGATTATTACGTTTTGAGCAAAAATATAATAGCCTCGCTTCTGTTACAGGAGCAAGTGCCGACAGTATCGGTGGAGCAGTTTACTTAGGGAAGTTCTGAGAGTTACCCCGATGATTTAGAAATCATCATCGTCATCGTCATCATCACCAAGCTCGTTAAAGAGGATATCATCATCCGCCAACATATCAATGTTAGTGTCTTCTTCTTCCTCTTCAAAAGCGCTGACGTCTTTTGCTTTTTTCGGAACTTTGCCCTTGATGGGCTTAAGTTTCGTGGGTTTTCTTAATTCATCAGAGTCAGTGGTAGAAATTTTTTTACCCTTGTTTGGACCTTTTGAATGTGCCAATGTTTTAATTTTTTTTGGTTGATTATTTAATGATTCGGTTCTTCCCGAAAACAATCTTTATACAAAAATATAAATCTTCGGGTTTCAAAAAAAATATTTCTTTTTAAATAATAAAACTAACAAAACTGTGTTTATAAATAGAAAGGGATTAAAAACCGGTATCAATAACTAATAGTAATTTCGCATGAATATCCAAAGCCACACAGCCCTTTACGGGCACAACAACATGCAGTTTATAACCGATAAAGACAAACGAAACGGACTAATAGGAACTATTTTCTTTCATTCCATCCTGCTGTTTATTTTTATTTACTTTAAACTTAATTTAACTTTTCCTCCAGTATTTCCTCCTGTTCCGCAGGAAGAAGGCATGGAAGTAAATTTCGGAAACAGTGAAACCGGTTTTGGTGAAGAAGAACCATCAACCGGAGGAGCTCCTGAACCTGAACAAAACAAAGCAGTTGCAGCGGTTACGGTAACAAAAACGGCAACCAAATCGGCTTCGCAAATTCAGGAAGAACTTTTAACACAGCAAGAGGAGGAAACTGCACGGGTAGAAGCGCAGCAAAAGAAAGTAGCGGAAGCTAAAAAAGCGGAAGAGCAAAAGAAAATTGCTGATGAAAAAAGAAAAGCGGAAGAAGAAAAAAAGAAAAAATCAGATGATATTTCAAAAATGGTTGGCAATGCCTTTGGCAATGGAAATTCAACCAGTCAGGGAATAAACAAAGGTCCGGGAAACCAAGGCGACCCGAACGGAACTCCGGGTTCTCCTAATTACGGTCCGGGTGGCGGAAGTGGCAATATTGGTTTCAGTCTTAACGGCAGAAAAATGGTGCAAAAGCCGGTGATAAATGAAAAATCACAAGATCAGGGAAAAGTTGTAGTCAAAATAATAGTGGACAGAAACGGAAAAGTTACCAAAGCTACAGCAGGAGAAAGAGGAACAACAGCTACCAGCGCATACCTTTTCCGCATTTCAGAAGAGGCTGCATTAAAAACAAAATTTGATGCAAACCCAGCCACCGAGGAACAGGTTGGAACAATGACTTTCACTTACAAGTTAGAGTAGTGACTTACAAACAAACGCTGGACTACCTGTTCAGCCAGTTGCCCATGTACCAACGCATAGGGCATGCCGCGTATAAAGCCGACCTGAAAAACACGATTGAGATTTGCCGCCTGCTCGGAAATCCCGAAAAATATTTAACAGGCCGTTGCATACATATTGCAGGAACTAACGGCAAAGGTTCTACTTCACATTTTCTTGCTTCAATTTTTCAGGAAGAGGGATACAAAACAGGGCTTTATACTTCACCACACTTAAAAGATTTCAGGGAACGGATAAAGATTAACGGCAAAATGATTCCCAAAAAACAGGTTGTTGAATTTGTGGAACAACAGCGGAAATCATTTGAAAAAATTCAGCCTTCGTTTTTTGAAATGACCGTTGGACTTGCATTTGATTATTTTAAAAATGAAAAAGTTGACATTGCAATAATTGAAACAGGAATGGGCGGAAGATTGGATTCTACCAATGTAATTTCACCCGCGCTCTCTGTAATTACCAATATTGGCTGGGATCACGAACATTTTTTAGGTGATACACTGGAAAAAATAGCTGCTCAAAAAGCAGGAATTATTAAAGCAGGAATACCAATAGTTATAGGAGAAACTCAGGTTGAAACTAAAAATGTTTTCAGAAAAAAAGCAGCAACAGAAAATGCTGCTTTAGTTTTTGCCGATAAATTATTCAGCATCAAATCACCTAAGACAACAGGCACAAAAAAGCAATACCTTGAACTTGATATTGTAAAAGGAGATAAATTATTTTTTAAAAAAATTAAATCGGAGCTAACCGGTATTTACCAGTATAAAAATATTCTAACTGTTTTAGCTGCTGTTTATGCTTTGCAGAAAAAGGATTTTTCCGTTTCGGACAAATCAATTAGAAACGGTTTTAAAAATGTAATTACAAATACGGGTATAAAAGGCCGCTGGCAAAAGATTTCATCATCTCCCCTCGCCTACTGCGACACAGGACATAATATTGACGGAATAAAACAAGTATTGAAACAAATTGCTTTAGTCAACCACCAAAAATTACATTTTGTTATTGGCGTTGTAAGCGATAAAAAAATTGAACCTGTTCTTAAAATTCTTCCAAAAAATGCAACCTATTATTTCTGTCGCCCACATATACCGCGCGGCTTAAATGAACATGAACTTATGGACAAAGCTGTGTCGGTTGGACTGAAAGGGCATGCTTTCCCCAGCGTTGACAGTGCTTACAAATCTGCCCTGCTTAATGCAAATTCAAAAGACCTTGTATTTGTAGGAGGCAGTACTTTTGTGGTAGCTGAAGTGGTGTAGTAACATAAATTCTGTGCAAATGAAAAAGGGTCTCAGATGTTTAATTTCTGAAACCCTTGTCCTTGAAGTGGGAGCTACAGGGTTCGAACCTGTGACCCTCTGCTTGTAAGGCAGATGCTCTGAACCAGCTGAGCTAAGCTCCCATTCTTTTTATAAGGGCTGCAAATATATACATTTAGTATAATGCACAAACCCCTTAATATAACTCTGCCGTTGCAGGGTTTTCTGGTGGTGCCTGCTGGAATCGAACCAGCGACACAAGGATTTTCAGTCCTTTGCTCTACCGACTGAGCTAAGGCACCATCTCAAAAAGAGGGCGCAAAGCTAAAAAAGATTTTGCTTTCACAAAAAATAAGAATTTCTATTTGCCTCTATATTTCTACTTTTGCGTGAATTAGAAAAAAAGGATTAATGAATTTAGTAATTGATTTAGGCAATACCTCAGCAAAGATTGGGCTGTTCAGTTCCGGAGAATTGAAGTCGCATCTTGTTTTGCCTGAGTTAACTATAACTGAATTGGAAAACTTTCTAAAGAAAAATACTACACCGAAAAAAATTATTCTTTCCTCTGTTATTAATAAAACCGCTGAGTTGGAAAATTTTCTCAGTACAAATTTCTTTTTTCTTAAACTCAATCACCTTACACCTCTTCCAATAGAAAAATTATACAACACCCCTGAAACACTGGGCAACGACAGGATTGCTGCTTCTGTGGGTGCAAACAATTTATTTCCATCGCAAAACGTATTGGCAATTGATGCAGGAACCTGTATTAAATATGACTTCGTAAATGCCAAAAACCAATACCTGGGTGGAAATATTTCACCCGGAATTGATATGCGCTTTAAAGCATTAAATGCATTTACTGCGCAACTTCCGTTAGTTTCAAAAGGCAATGATAGTGAGCTGTACGGAAGCAGCACCGAGCAGGCAATACGTCTTGGTGTTCAGCTTGGCGCTGTTGAAGAAATGAAGGGAATAATAAATCGTTTTCAATCACGTTATTCAGATTTGAAGGTTATACTGACAGGCGGAGACCTTGCTTTTTTTGATAACGAACTAAAAAATCACATCTTTGCCGACCCGTTTTTAACCCTTCGCGGCTTAAATGTAATCCTCAATTATAATGCAGATAAGGAGATTTAATAAATTTCTCTTCTTGGTTTTTATTGCAATTTCATCTGTGGCACAGGCACAGACCGGAACTTCATCACCTTATTCACGCTACGGAATTGGTGATTTGCAAACTTTTTCTCATGCCAGAAATGCCGGTATGGGCGGGCTGAGTTTTGCATTGCGTGAAGATTCTACTATTCCTGATTTTATTAATTTTAATAATCCTGCATCTTACTCAGCATTTAAGTTTACATCATTTGATGCAAGTATAATGGGCTCATACACCAGCATAAAAAATTCAAGAAACAATGAGGTTGCAACCAATGCTTCCGTTCAATATTTCGGGTTTGGTTTTCCGGTTACAAAATGGTGGGGCGGTTGTTTTGGATTGAAACCATACAGCAGCATTGGCTACGGAATGAGTGACAGTTCCAGTGTTTCGGATTCGCTTTCAGGAACTTCAATTCCGATAAAAAATGTTTTTAGCGGAAAAGGCGGACTGAACCAGTTTTTTATAGGAAGTTCTGTTCAGCCTTTTAAAAATTCTGTTGCGCGATTTCGCAGATCAGAAAAATATAAAGCACTATTGGCAGAAAAGGATTCAATGCAGATACAGAAAATTGAAAGACGCTTACGTGCAGCAAGCGGATTTTCATTGGGTGTGAACTCCTGCTTTTTATTCGGAACGCTTGACAGAGAGCGGAGAATTGAATACCATAATTCTTCATACTTTGATTTCAAGCAGGTTAATTCAAGTGATCTTGGTGGCTTCTATTTTAATCTGGGTGCACAGTATTCCATTGCATTTAAAAAGAAAATGAGTTTGGTTTTAGGCGCTGTGTTTACGCCCAACACAACTATTAAAGGTTCGCAAACCAACCTGGCCGAACGCTTCCAGAGAATTGAAACCCAAACGGGAGGTTACGATAATGTTAAGGATACCATAAAATACGAAAAATCAAGTCAGGGAACTGTAACGTTACCTATGTCATTTGGCGGAGGAGTTGTATTTAAGAAAGCCGGCTCATGGCAAATAGGATTTGATTATTTGCAACAAAGCTGGAGCAATTACAGGGCATTCGGGCAAACCGATGCACTTACTGACAGCCGAAGATTTTCAGGAGGTGGAGAAATTGGAATAGGAAAAGACAAAATTCTGGGACGAGGAAAAACAGTTCTGAGACTGGGCGGTTATTACACACAGACTTATCTGCAACTGAAAAATACTCAACTGGTAGATTACGGAATAACTTTTGGAGTTGGCTTTCCGATTGCGCGAAAATCAAGTATGCTGAACCTTGCGTTTGAAGTGGGCGAAAGAGGAACAACAGCTAACGACCTGATAAAGGAACAATATGTAAACATGCGCATTGGTTTTACATTCAATGATAAATGGTTTTTGAAGCGCAAGTATGATTGATGAAACTATTATTGCGAATTTCGGATTTTAAATTTCGGATTACTTTTCCATCGTCCACTTTTATCTATTATCTATTGTCTGTTGCCTTCTGTTTATTTATTTTTTCTTCATGCGAAAATGATATTGATGAAGTAAATATCATTACTGCAAAAAATAATTATCCGGTTGAATCTGGTAAAGACATGGAAGTTATTTACAGTGATTCAGGGCGTATAAAAATAAAGCTGAATGCACCTGTAATGATGCGTTATACAGGAGAAAAACCTTACCTGGAAATGCCGAAAGGAGTAAAGGTTCTTTTCTATGATGATACCATGAATGTTAACTCACACCTATCTGCAAACTACGCCATAAGCCGTGAAAAGGAAGAAATAATGGAGGCACGAAATAATGTAGTTGTAGTAAATGAAAAAGGCGAGCAACTTAACACCGAACATTTGGTCTGGGATAAAAAACAGGCCACTATTCATACCAAAGAATTTGTTAAAATTACTACTGCTGACGAAATTATTTATGGCAACGGACTGGAGTCAAATCAAAGTTTTACCAAGTATAAAATAAAGGATATAAAAGGAACCATTAACCTGAAAGAATAATAAACAATTGGTAATTGGCAATTGGCAATAAACAATTGGCAATAGGCAATAGGCAATACTCTAACTTTTATAAATCTGTAATAAATCTGTTAACTGAACTATGAAGAACTATTTACAAATATCTGAAACTGTTTGGCTGGTAATATCAATTCTTACTGTATTAGTAGTAGGTTATTTCTTGGCAACGGAAGGCTTTGCAAACGGAAATTTTAAATTACTATTTTTACCGTTGGTGTCAGGAGCCATGTGGATGTTCCGCAGAATACAACGTAAAAAGAATATTGGAAAAGATTAAGAGCCTGTTTAAATTTTATCTATTATTTTTGTTATGGGCTGTTTTTCGCTATACTTCGTTGTCATTTTTGCTGAGAGGAGCTCTGCTATCAGCTGCAGCTTTCACACATACTCGCTCAATAGTCCACTGGACTATTGCCGTGCCTCGTCTATCAAAAAATATTCTCATAAAAACTCTAAAACATAAAATTTAAAAAGGCTCTATCAGCGAATGACTATTTATATTGTACTTATTGTTGTTACCATTATGCTTGCCGCATTTTTTTCGGGAATGGAGCTGGCATTTATTTCTGCCAACAAATTCAAGATTGAAATTGATAACAAACATGGTTACCTGCCCGGAAAAATTCTTTCGGGGTTTACTAAGTTTCCTTCAAAGTTTATAAGTGCCATGCTGGTGGGCAACAGTCTTGTGCTGGTGCTTTACGGAACTATTATGGCCAAACTGTTAGAGCCGCCCATGCGGGAATACATCAGCAGTGAAGTTACCGTTGTTCTGTTGCAAACGCTGGTTTCAACCATTCTTATTCTTGTTACCGGAGAGTTTTTGCCTAAAGCACTTTTCAGAAATCACGCGAATACGATGCTCAATATTTTTGCTGTTCCTGTTTATATTATTTACAAGACTTTGTATCCTGTTGTGTTTATTACTACTGCAATTTCGGAATGGGTAATAAAAAATATTTTCAGGGTGCATCTTAAACATGAGCCGCAATCGTTTGGCCGGCTTGACTTACATAATTACCTGAACGAAGCAACTTCCACCACCGGAAAAGAGCCGGAAGATATTGACACCGAAATAAAAATTTTTCAGAATGCTCTTTCTTTTTCTGACATAAAAGTACGCGAGTGCATGATTCCCCGCACCTCTATTGTAGCAATGGATGTGGATGAAACGGTTGAAACATTAAAAAATAAATTTGTTGAAACCGGACTTTCAAAAATTCTGGTTTACAGCAGCAATGTTGACAATATCATTGGTTATGCACATTCATTTGAATTATTTAAAAAACCGGAAAGTATCCGCGCCATGATTTTCCCTATTGCCAATGTTCCTGAATCAATGCCTGCCAAAGAATTGCTGC
>CAMDBK010000056.1 GCA_945889235.1 Chitinophaga pinensis | reverse complement strand
TGCTTTTTTAATCGGTGCATGTTCATCAACCGGTAAATAATCGGGCTCGCCATAAACGGTGCAGGAAGAACTGAAGACAATAAATTTTACATCGTTTTCAAGCATGCACTCCAATAAATTCACAAACGAGAAAAGATTGTTTCTGTAATACAGTAAAGGATTATCAACCGATTCGCCAACCGCTTTTTTTGCAGCAAAATGAATAACTGCTTTTATGTCTTTATGCCGAGTGAATAAATCTTTCAGTTTGGTTTTATCACATAAATCTAACTGTTCAAACTCAGGTCTTATTCCTGATATTTTTTTAATTGAATCCAAAACCTCAACCGATGAATTGGAAAGGTCGTCAACAATTATTACTTCGTAATTTTTTTGATGTAACTCAACAACTGTGTGTGAGCCGATAAAACCTGTACCACCGGTAACTAAAACTTTAGACATTACAGACTCCAGTAAGTAAGTTTATTTATTTTGTTTTTGTAAACTCCTTTTATATCCACTACTATTCCTTTTCCTTTTGTAATCGAGTCAAAATAATCTTCAGTAAGATTCAGATAGGCTTTATGATTTACGGCAACAATAACGGCATCATAATCATTGGCAATATTATCGGTGAGTTCAAAACCATATTCATGTTTCAAATCTTTTGATGATGCATGCGGATCAACTACATCAACCAAAATTCCAAAGGCTTTTAATTCTTTAATTACATCAGCAACTTTTGAGTTTCTGATATCCGAAACATTTTCTTTAAACGTAGCACCCATCACCAATACTTTTGCTTTGCCACCTTCATTGCCTTTCGCAATTATTTTCTTTACGGTTTCGCGTGCAATGTACGCGCCCATTCCATCGTTTACATCACGACCAGAGGTAATTACTCTTGAATGATAGCCAAGCTCTTTAGCTTTAAAAGTGAGGTAATACGGGTCAACACCAATGCAGTGTCCGCCAACCAAGCCCGGAAAAAATTTCAGAAAATTCCATTTAGTTCCTGCAGCTTCCAACACATCATAGGTATTTATTCCTGCTTTATTGAAGATGATTGAAAGTTCATTCATCAAGGCAATATTTACATCACGTTGCGTGTTCTCAATAATTTTTGCTGCCTCGGCAACTTTAATGGAAGGAGCTCTGTGAACGCCTGCCTTTACTACAATCTCATAAACCTTTGCAACATTGTCCAACGACTCAGCATCACAACCTGAAACTACTTTTATAATTTTAGGAAGCGTGTGTTCTTTATCACCCGGATTTATACGTTCGGGTGAATAACCAACTTTAAAATCAGTTTTGAATTTCAATCCTGAATATTCTTCCAGAACAGGAATGCAATCTTCTTCTGTACAGCCCGGGTAAACAGTTGACTCAAAAACAACATAATCTCCTTTCTTCAGCGCTTTTCCAACTGATTTAGATGCGGAAAGAACAGGAATTAAATCAGGTTTATTGTGGTCATCAATTGGTGTTGGTACTGCAACAATGAAAAAATTTGCAGTGCGTAAAACATCAATAGATGAAGTAAAAGTTATATCGCAATTTTCAAAAGCAGATGCCGGCAATTCCTCGCTCGGATCAATTTTATTACGCATCATTTCAAGACGCGCATCATTAATATCAAAACCAATTACAGGAACTGATTTTGCAAATTCAAGGGCAATCGGTAAGCCCACATAACCCAAACCAATCAAGGCAACTTTGGCCTCTTTTTTAACTATTCTGTTATACATAAATTATTTTTTTAGAGAATAAATACGTTCTATAATGTCCACAACTTTGAGACCTTCCAACGCATTTGTTGTAATAGTGTTTCGCCCTTTTAATGTATCTACAACATTTTGAAACAGAAAATGGTGATTATTTGCTGAGCCTTTGTATGCTCCATAATCATTTGCAGGAGCTGTTTCAGCTAATTCGGGTAATTGATAATCTTTAATATGACAATACTCCACTTTATCCATATACTGCCCGCCAACTTTCACGCTTCCCTTGCTACCAATAACTGTAATGCTACTTTCTAAATTTGTATCCCAAACGGAAGTGGAAAAATTAATACTTCCCATTCCTCCATTAATAAATTTAAAATTTACAAAACCACTGTCTTCAAATTCGGTGAGGTTTGCATGATTAAAATCTGCAAATTTTGCCTGAATTTCTGTTACATCACCAAAAAGCCAGTAAAGTAAATCAATCCAATGTGAGAATTGTGTGAACAGTGTTCCTCCATCTAACTCTTGTGTTCCTTTCCAACCGCCTTTTTTATAATAACGTTCATCACGATTCCAGTAGCAATTTAACTGTACCATATAAACATCACCTATTGTTTTGCTGTCTACAATTTCTTTTAACCAAACACTTGGTGGCGAATAGCGATTTTGCATCACACAAAAAACCTGCTTATGCATTTGAAGTGCTTTGAAAATAAGTTGCTCGCAATCCTGACGGTGAAGTGCCATGGGCTTTTCAACCACAACGTGCTTATTGGATTCTAGTACTAATAATGATTGATTTGCATGCAAACCATTGGGCGTACAAACACTTACCACTTCAATTTCAGGATGAGCTGCTAATAATGCTTCTGGTGAGTTATAGAATTGTTCAGTTAACTCATTCAATCCAAGCTTTTCTTTTGACTGAATATCACAAACTGCAACAAGTTCTGTTTCGGGATTTCTGCGCACCATCTCAGCATGACGCTTGCCAATGTGGCCTTGCCCGATAACTGCAAACTTTATTTTACGTGCGTCTTTACTCATTTATTTTAGAAACTTTCCCGTTTTCTAATTTGTATTTAGCTTTACTTTCTTCACAAACAGCAATATTATTTTCATCAAACTTCAGGCGATGCCCGAATTCACTCATCCAACCAAGTTGACGAGCTGGATTACCTACCACCAACGCATAATCTGGAACATCTTTTACAACTACTGTCCCTGCTCCAACAAAAGCAAATTTGCCAACATCATTTCCGCAAACAATAGTTGCATTTGCTCCAATTGACGCGCCTTTTCCAACATGTGTATGCAGGTATTGACCGCGCCTGTTAACAGCGCTGCGAGGATTTAGTACGTTTGTAAAAACCATGGATGGTCCAAGAAAAACATCATCATCGCAGGTTACACCTGTATAGATAGAAACATTGTTCTGTACTTTTACATTTTTACCAAGTATAACCCCTGATGAAATTACGCAGTTCTGACCGATGTTACAATTTTCTCCTAATACGCAATCAGGCATAACATGTGTGAAGTGCCATATTTTAGTGCCTTTTCCGATTTTGCATCCATCATCTACATAAGATGATTCATGGCAGAAAAATAATTCGTTGTCTTTTGACATTTATTTTCAATTTTACTTTGGGGCGACAAATGTAGTAAATTCCCTTACTATTCTATGATGGGGGCGCGCTCAAAAGGAATACTTTCATCCAGCATTTTGCGACAGGTAATATAGGTACGCCATTTTTCACATTCAAGGTTTTCAATCACCTTAAGCATTTTGGGGTTGAAATCGCCAATCCAGGTTAATATTACATCATCGTATTTATCAAGCGGATAAATGTGTTCTTCCAAAAATTTAATCATAAAGCCTTCAATTCCTTTGCCCTGATGCTGTTTGGCTACACCAAACACAATGCTGTAAATGGTGCGGCAATCTCCTTTGAGTTTGTGGTACATGAATTTTATTTTTCCCCACCAGTTCAGGTTTCCATTGACGTATTTAAACAATTTATTTAGCTCGGGAATGCTGATGTAAAAACCTACAGGCGTTTCGTTGTGATATGCAAAGACAGCAATATCAGGGTCAAGAATGGGTTTAAGCTTTTGCATGATGTTTAGTGATTGAGCTTTCTCCATGGGCTTGAAACCTGTATGCCCCCCCCAGGCACTGTTATAAATTGTTCTGAAATCTTCAGCAAACTTTTCGGTTTGCTTAGGATTGAGGATTGAACAGTAATAGCCTTCTTTTTTCAAGTTGGCCGATTTACGAATAAACACTTCCTGTGCGGGCTGCCAGGCGTTGCGGTAATAACAATATTGCTCATAATAAGTCTTAAAACCATAGTCATCAAAAAACTTGCGGTAATAAGAGGGATTATAATTCATGCCGTAAGTGGCAGGACTTTCAAAATTGGTAATCATTAAGCCCCAGAACTGGTCTTTTTCACCAAAATTGATGGGTCCATCCATTGCTTTCATGCCGCGCTCTGCATTCCATTCAGCACATTTATTAAACAGCATTTTTGCAGCAGCAGGATCATTGATGCATTCAAAAAAACCGAAGCCTCCGGTAGGTTGTTTAAAAGTATCGGAAAGTCGTTTATTGATAAAGGCTGCTACGCGGCCTATTATTTTTCCATCAGCGTTTTCAAGAATAAACCGAGTAGCTTCTCCATAACGAAAGAACTTGTTTTTTTTGGGGTCAAATATTTTCTGAATGTCTTGCCTGATATGTGGAATCCAGTTCGGATCATTTTTATAAATCAGGCGAGGCATTTCAAGGAAATCATTTTCCTGTTGTTTGGTTTTTACTTCAATTATTTTCATGGGCGAAAAATAATAATATTATCTAAGCCACGAATTATACGAATTCACACCAATTCATTCGTGCAAATTCGCCTAATTCGTGGCAAAACATATAAGTGTATTTGGCAATTCAGAATAATTTACGACATTTGCACCCCTTAATAAAAAAACATATAAATAAATGCCTGCAAAAATCAGATTACAGAGACATGGGAAAAAAGGTTTAGGCCTGTTCCACATTGTCGTTGCGGATGGTCGTGCACCACGAGACGGAAAGCTCATAGAGCGCATAGGCACCTACAATCCCAACACCAATCCAGCTACCATTGACATCAATGCCGACAAAGCATTATCATGGCTGCAAAACGGGGCGCAGCCTTCGGATACCTGCCGCGCCATTCTTTCTTACAAAGGAATTCTTTACCGCCAGCACCTTCAGGGTGGGGTTGCAAAAGGAGTCTTTACACAGGAAGAAGCCGATAAACGCTTTGAAAAATGGCTGAACGAAAAACAAGGTAAAATTGACGCTAAACGCGGAAACCTTGCTTCGTCATCTGTTGCTGAAGCAAAAAAACGCTTTGAAGCTGAACAAGCACGCAAAGAAGTTGTAGCTCAAAAAGTAGCTGAGAAAACTTCTGCACTTGCTGCTGAAGCTGAGGCTGCTGCCGCTGCTCCTGTTGCGGAAACAACTGATCTCGCCTCAGGCGAGACTGCCACTGAAGCTGCTCCTGAAGCGGAAGCACCTGCTGCCGAGTAATATCGGATGAGCGTGGAGCTAACGCTGTTTGGCAAAATTATTAGAACGCACGGAAATAAAGGTGCATTAGTAATTAAGCAAGAAAGTTTCAGTAAAGCAAAACTCAAAAATTCAGAACCGGTGTTGGTGGATATACCCCCAACACCGGTTCCGTTTTTTATTGAAGAGTTGTTGCATCAAAGCAACGATTTGCTTACGCTTAAATTTGAGTTTATAAATACACCGGAACAGGCTGCGCGGTACTGCGGATTAAGTGTTTATCTTGAACGGAAAAAAATTGCTGCTTCAAAAGAATTTCAGCCGAATGATATAATCGGATTTAGTGTTAATGATGCTGAATATGGTGACATTGGTGTTATTACCGGGTTACTTGAAATGCCCCAGCAAATTCTTTTTCAGATAGATAATAAAGGAAAGGAAATTCTTATTCCAGCAAACGAAGAATTCATAAAAAAAATTGACTGCAAGAATAAAAAGATTGAAATTTCTGCTCCTGATGGATTAATAAATCTATATTTGGAATAACAAACCAAAACCAACGGTGCGCTTATATGGCAAATCCGTATTTCAAATTTAAACAGTTTACTGTTTACCACGATCGCTCATCACTGAAGGTGGGAACTGATGCTGTATTACTTGGCGCATGGGCTGATATTACTGATGCAAAACGCATTTTAGATATAGGAACAGGTTCAGGAGTAATTGCCCTGATGTTAGCACAGCGCAGTGCTGCACATATTGATGCTATTGATATTGATGAGGAATCATTTAAGCAGGCAAGTGAAAATTTTTTAGCATCTCTTTGGTCGGAAAGATTAAAAGCTTATAATATTTCGCTGAAAATTTTTGCTGCAAATTCAACCACCAAATATGATTTGATTGTAAGCAACCCACCCTATTTCACCGACTCCTACAAACCTGCAGACCCGCAGCGTTTCAGCGCAAGGCATAATGACCAATTACCTATTAACGAGCTGGCTTCAACTACAGCTAAACTTTTAAGCGAAAATGGAAAATTCTGTGTTATACTTCCTGTTAAAGAAGCTGCTTTACTAACTACGGCAGCGCGCAACCATGGGATTTTTCCTGAAAAAGAACTTTGGGTTTATTCATTTACAGGAAAGGAGGTTTTTAGAAAACTAATTCTGTTTGGTAGAAATGAAAATCAATGTCAGCTCAAAGAACTTACTATAGAAACAGCACCGGGACAGGGTTACAGCAAAGAATATATTGAGTTGACAAGGGAATATTATTTGAATTTCTGAAGATTATTTTACCTCAAAATTCAGCATATTTTTATCATCAATAAAGGCTTGAAGTTGGTCACCTGCTTTCACTGCTGCCACACCTTCAGGCGTTCCGGTAAAAATTAAATCGCCCTGATTAAGTGTAAAGTATTTAGAAAGTTCGGAAATTATTTTGCTGAAGTTATGGAGCATGAGCGAGGTGTTACCTTTCTGAACTTGTTTACCATTTACCTGCAAACTGAAATCTATATTATTCAAATCAGCAAAGTCTGTTTTTGAAATAAAATTACTTACAGGTGCTGAGCCATCAAAAGCTTTTGCTTTTTCCCATGGCAAACCTTTTTCTTTAAGCTTGCTTTGCAAGTCACGGGCGGTAAAGTCAATACCTATGCCTATTTCATTAAAATAATCGGCAGCAAATTTTTCGGCAATATGTTTTCCGCGTTTTGAGATTTTTAAAACTATCTCCACTTCATGTTGTACATCTTTTGAAAAATCGGGGATATAAAAATCCTCATTATTCCGCAGCAATGCTGTATCGGGCTTCAGAAAAAAAACAGGCTCGGCAGGCACTTCATTCTTCAGTTCCTGAATGTGAGCAACGTAATTTCGTCCGATACAAAGAATTTTCATGGTGTTTTATTTTACCACTAATTAACACAAATTATCACGAATTAATTAGTGAGAATTAGTGGAATTAGTGGCTATTATTTATTGAACGAGCGTAACCGTATTTCGGTCAGCACCTTCTTAGTGTATTGCGGAAAATCTGCTGTCATCATCCAGTTGTAATAACTGGGTTCAGCTTTAAGAACAGTGTCAACTACTTTGCCTTTATGCTTTCCGAAATTAATAACCTCTTCATTCTTTTCATTAAAGATAATATGTCCGGCAAAATCGGCATTGCGGTTACGTATTGAAAAATCGTGAAGAAATTTTACATCATTTTGCAGATCAGGATAACGTTCAAGTTGTGCTTCCAACACTTCATATGTTGCAGTTGTATCTGCCTCTGCCGTGTGCGCATTTTCCAAATCTTTCTGGCAATAAAATTTGTAAGCAGCAGACAGAGTGCGTTGTTCCATTTTATGAAAAATATTCTGCACATCAACAATTCTGCGGCTTCTTACATCAAAATCAATATCAACTCTTAAAAATTCCTCAACCAAAAGAGGCACATCAAAGTTCAAACAATTATAACCTGCAAGGTCACATCCATCAAGATAATTTTTTAGTTCGTGAGCAAACTCTTTAAATGAAGGCTTGTCCTTCACATCTGCATCATAAATTCCATGAACTGCCGAGGCTTCGGCAGGAATTGCAATTCCGGGATTTAATCTGCGGGTAATACTTTCCTTATCTCCACCCGGAAAAATTTTGAGAACTGAAATTTCTACTATTCGGTCGGTGGCAACTTTTACTCCTGTTGTTTCAAGGTCAAAAACTGCTAATACTTTGTTGAGTTTTATCATGGCTTGGTTTGCAACACAAGACCTTTCTGCAAAAGAGTAATATCTTTAAGAATGGTTGGAAGAAAACTGCTTTTATCATAGATATTGAGGTCTTCAGAAATCTTTTCGTAACCCTCAGCTTCCACTTCTAATTTATAATTTCCAGCTTTCAGAATTATCACATACGTTCCTTTTTTGCTGGGTTTGTAGGAGCCAATAATATCGCCTGTTTGCGGGTCAAGTACATTAATAGAAACTTCCAGTCCCGATTTTTCAAGAATGGATTTTGTTTCGGCTGCAGCCGGTTTATAATTTGGAATAGGCAATGTTTTTGAGCGAGTTTCCATCCATTCAAATCCGGTTGTATTTTGAGGAAATGTTTCAGGAGTAAATTTTTTTACTGCTCCATTTAGTTTACCAATAATTGAAATTTCCATGTAACTGCCTTCAGCTACATCCTTTTTTTTTTCTTCTTTAAATGTCCAGCCGGGAACTCCAGGTGCCGGCCACTCATCTGTAAGATACGCTTCAACACCCGTAGCATTATTTTTATACACATGAAAATTAACAGATTTCTTTCCAGGCTTTTCCATTACCTGAACTTTCCCCGTAACAGCTGATTCCTGCTCTTCAACATCATTATAGGTTACACGATAAATATCCAAATCGCCAAAACCACCCGGCCTTAAAGCCGAAACATAACCATAGCGTGTATTATCTGAACGTGAAAATGTGTAATTATCTTGTGTGTTATTAATTGGATAACCCAGATTTTGCGGGCGCGACCAGCGTTTCATTTTTCCATCCCACTCACTTCGGAAAACATCATAACCGCCCAAACTGTTATGACCCTTGGAAGCAAAATATAAAACTTTCCCGTCACCTGAAATATAGGGGAATTCCTCATCGTATTGGATATTGATAGTAGGACCGAGATTTACCGGTTCGCACCATCCGCCATTGGGTAATTTATGAGCAATGTAAATGTCTGTTCCGCCAAAACCCGGATTAGTTAATGGTGTTCTGGAGAAATAAATGGTATTCCCGTCAAGTGTAAGACTGGCTGCTGTTTCAGCTTCTTCGCTGTTAATATACGGACCAAGTGAAATTGATTTCTGGAATGAAATTTTTGATCCGCGTGTTTTACTTTCACTCATCCAGATATCATCATAACCTTCTATATTGTCAATACCAACAAGTATGTATCCCCCGTCTGCTGACAGGCCTACAACTTCTTCCACCCAATCGGTATTGATTGTTGGGCCCAGATTTTTTGCTTTTTGAAATTCTCCGTCTTTCTCAAACGTAACAAAAACGTCTGCACATTTAGCTCCGTCAAAATCAATATTTCCACCTAATACTTCTTTTCTTTTGGTTGAAAAAACTACGAATGATTCATCGTTTGGTACAAAGGGATTAAAATCAGCTTCAGGTGAATTAACTTTTTTACCAAGATTTTCAAACGTAACATTAACAGGTTTCTTCATCAGTTCTTTTGCATTGTTACACATTTCAATCTGACGAATTGCCTCAACAACTTTTCCTCCCTGCGAAACTGTTGATTTGTATTTAGTAAATGCTTCAATTGCCTGATCAAGGCTGTCGCTCATTAAATAAGCTCTACCCAATTCGTAATAAATATCGTTATCGGTTTTACCAAGAGCAATGGCCTTTTTCAGGTATTGAATTGCATACGACTTGTCAATATTTGTATTCAGGTATGATATTCCGATGCGGAAATTATACATTACATTATCCTGATTTTTTGTTATTAAAGCAAGATACTCACCCAAAGCTGCACGATAATTCCCAAATTCAAAATTATCTTTAGCAATCTTTTTATCCTCAGTTCCGGGCTTGGGAACAACAAGCTGGGAAAAGGCAGTAGATGAAGTTAGAGAGAAAAAAATAAATAGAAGATAAAATAGAAAACCTCTTTTATTCATTATTTTAGAATTGCAATAAAGGAAAGATTTGAGAGCATCTTTCAAAAATTACTGCGTTTTATATTTTTTTACTTCAAGTTCAAACAAGGCTTCTGTAATAGCTATATCTGTATTTTTAAAACAGAAAACCCCCCCCCAGTTCCATGTCTTTTTATCATAGACTGTAACTGTTCCCTTATCGTTAATGATAAATCTTTTTAATTTAAAATCCTTGCCGTCAATATTCTCTTCAGTCATTCCTTCAGGGTAGATTAAAGCAATATCAGAAAGAAACTGTGTTCTTCTTTCTTTTTCACTAAGCTGAAGATTTGAAGCTCGTGCCTGCGCTTCTTCAAACCGTTTCTTTCTTTCCGCTTCACTCATACGCTTTGCCTCCTCCTGCGCTATTTTATACTGCTCAGCTTTAAGTTTTTCTTCTTCTAATCTTTTTGCTTCGGCTACAGCTCGTGCTTTTGCTTCGGCTTCATCACGTACTCGTTTTTCCTCAGCCAAACGAACTGCTTCTTCGCGTGCTTTCTTTTCGGCCTCAGCTCTTGCTTTAGCATCTGTTTCATCTTTTATTCTCTTTTCTTCAGCTAAACGAGCGGCTTCTTCGCGCGCTTTTTTATCAGCTTCTGCTTTCAATTTTGCTTCTGCTTCTTCTTTTATACGTTTTTCATCAGCAAGGCGGGCAGCTTCTTCTCTGGCTTTTTTATCAGCCTGAGCTTTTAATTTTGCATCAGCTTCTTCTTTTAAGCGTTTTTCTTCAGCCAAACGAGCCAATTCTTCTTTTGCTTTTTTATCTGCTTCAGCTTTTGCTTTTGCATCGGCTTCTTCCTTTAATCGTTTTTGTTCCTGCTGGCGTTCAAATTCAGCTTCTGCTTTAGCTTCAGCCTCTTCTTTCAATCGTTTTTCTTCTGCTAAGCGTGCAGCTTCCTGTTCTTTAAGTTTACGGTCAGCCTCAGCCCTTGCTTTAGCATCTGCCTCTTCTTTCAAACGTTTTTCTTCGGCTAACTTGGTTGCTTCTTCTTTTGCTTTTCTGTCAGCTTCTGATTTAGCATCCGCTAATACTTTTGCATCAGCTGCCTCTTTTAACCTTTTTTCTTCAGCTATGCGGGCAAGTTCATCTGCTTTTGCTTTTTCAGCGGCAATAGCAGCTAGACGTTTCTCTTCTGCTGCTTTTAGTTTCGCGTCTTCAGCTGCTTTCTTTGCATCTGCTGCAAGTTTTGCTTCTTCAGCTGCTTTTAATTTTGCTGCCTCTTCACTTAAACGTTTTTCTTCAGCAACACGTGCGGTCTCTTCCTTTGCACGCTTATCAGCTTCTACTTTTGCCTGTGCATCAGCCTCAGCCTTTAAACGTTTTTCTTCAGCAAGTTGGGCAGCTTCTTCTTTTGCACGCTTTTCAGATTCTGCTTTTGCCTGTGCATCAGCCTCAGCCTTCAAACGTTTCTCTTCAGCTAATTTAGCTTCTTCTTCTTTTGCACGCTTTTCAGATTCTGCTTTTGCTTGTGCATCTGCCTCAGCCTTCAAGCGTTTTTCTTCAGCAAGTTGTGCGGCTTCTTCTTTAGCTCGTTTTTCAGCTTCTGCTTTTGCCAATGCATCTGCCTCTTCTTTCAATCGTTTTTCTTCAGCAGAACGAGCCAATTCTTCTTTAACTCTTTTTTCCTGTTCAATTTTAGCTGCCGCTTCTTCTTTTTGTTTTCCTGCATCAGCAAATATTCTCTGTGCTTCTTCTGACTTTGATGCTAATATTTCTTTTGATTTCTGTTCGTTTTCAACTCTCCGCTTTTCCTGTTCCGCTAATTCCGTATTCTTTTTTTGTTCAAATGATTTCTGCAATTCCTGAACTTCTACTAAGTCAGCAGCTGCAAAAAGAGATTTATAATTGAGGTTGAAAGTTGACTGCCCGGAGAGCTCTGCCTGTTTTTTATCTCTTTCATATTGATCATACATAGCTGCAGCCTTTTGGTCGCGATAGGTTGTGTTTGCAGGCAGCGCATTTTTCAATGCATTAATAGTTGTTTCTCTGTTTCCATTGCCAGCTGAAAATGCATCCTGGATTTTCTTCTCCTGTTCATTTTTTGTCTGCTGAAGTTTTTCTTCACGAACTTTCTCTACTCCTACTTCAGCTTTTTTTGATTCCTGCTGACGCTCTTTGCGTTTCTGCTCCATTGCCATATATAGTGCAACTTCGCTTTTTGCTATGGCATCTTCTTTATTTTTACGTTCCTGATCAACTGCTGTTAATTCAGCTGCCTGACCTGCATTGAAAATTGATTTGAAATCAACTATTGAATAGTTTTTCCCTTCCAATTCTTTCATTTTGCGGTCAGATTCATACTGCTCAAACATGGCTATTGCTTTCTGTTCAGCAAATTGGTCATCTTTTGCAAATGTTTGCTTGAAGGCTTCAATAAGTTTTTGTTTATCTCCTCCTGAACTTTTTATTGCTTCTGCAATTTTCGCTACTGCTTCTGCTTCTTCTTTTGCACTTTTCTCGTTCACTTTCTTCATATATTCATCAACGCGTGCTTTCTGCTCTGCAGTCTGTTTTGTTTCTGCATCATCCATTGCTTTTATTTCTGCAAAGTTTGCAGCATCAAACAGTGAGGAGTAATCTATAGTTGAAAGTGTTGAACCGGATAGCTTTTGTTTTTCATAAGCTTCATAAAGCGCAGTAGCTTTTTGCTCACGGTAGGGGTCGTCTTTTGGGTAAACGTTTGAAAGCTCCTTTATGGTTGCTTCTTTATTACCTGCTCCAGTAGTAATAGCCTGTTGTATTTTTTGTATTTTTTGGGCTTCTTCCTTTTTGCGTTGCTCATCCTGCTGTTCTCTTGCTACAGAAAGTTTACCTTGCATTTCAACTGCAGCAGCTTCTTTTTGTTTTTCAAGAGCTTCTTTTTCTTTTTGTGCAATTTCTGCTTTAGCTTGTTTTATCTGTTCCTGAACTACTGCTATTTGTTCTTCTTTTGCTTTTACAATTTGCTGTTCCGCTTCTTTCCCTGCCTGAAAAAGTGATTTGTAATCCACCTCA
>CAMDBK010000055.1 GCA_945889235.1 Chitinophaga pinensis | reverse complement strand
CAGGCTCAGGTTCTCAACTTGCTCAATGAATTAAAACGCGATTTCCATTTCACTTATATTTTCATCTCACACGATTTGTCGGTAGTGAAATTCATGAGCGACCGCATGGTTGTAATGAACAAAGGAAAAGTAGAAGAAATGGGCGATGCAGATTCTATTTGCGATAATCCGCAAACCGAATACACCCAGAAACTCATCAGTGCAATTCCTAAAGGAAGACTGGAAGATATTCAGGCAAGTATTGAGGCGAAGAGGGCTTTGAAGGTGTAAATATCGTCACCCTGAGCTTGTCGAAGGGTTTCTATTATTTTACTTCTCCCCCATTTGTGATATTCTCCGAAGGCTGAACAAAACAAAGTTTACCGTTCACATCTTCTGCCATCAGAATCATCCCTTGGGATTCAATACCGCGCAATTTACGCGGAGCAAGGTTGACAAGAATAGAAACTTTTTGCCCGATGATATCTTCAGGTTTATAATACGCTGCAATACCTGAAACAACGGTGCGTTTATCAATGCCGGTATCAACTAATAATTTTAAAAGCTTATCAGCTTTCGGAATTTTTTCTGCTTCCAGAATTGTTCCTATACGAATGTCAGATTTTGCAAAATCCTCAAAAGTGATTTCCGGCTTGGAAGGTTTTATGGCAGCCGGTTCAGCAGCAACCTCAGTAGCTATCGGTTTCATGGCGTGTAATTTCTCCAATTGCTTTTGAATAGTTTCATCATCAATGTTGGTAAACAGGTGAAGTGGCTGACCGATTTCCTGTCCGCTGTGCATCAATTGTGTTTCTTCAAAAAACCACGAAACCGGTTTTGTAATTCCTAATAAGGTGCGCAGCTTTTTTGTTGTGAACGGCAGGAAAGGTTCTAATAAAATGCTGAGGTGTGCGGCAACCAAAAGTGAAGTATGAATTACCTCCGCAGTTTTTTCTTTGTCGGTGTTTATCAGTTTCCAGGGCTCATTATCTGCAAGGTATTTATTACCTGAACGCGCCACATTCATAGCTTCTGCCAACGCCTCACGGAATCTATACTTCTCAATATTCTGTTCTACTTTATCGTAAGCATCTTTGATGCCGAGCAAAAATTTTGTATCGGGTTTTACATCAGGAATTTTGCCTTCAAAATATTTATGCGTTAGTACAACTGAACGATTTACAAAATTGCCAAGTATGGCAACCAACTCATTGTTATTTCTTGCCTGAAAATCTTTCCAGGTGAATTCGCTGTCCTTGCTTTCGGGTGCAATGGAGCATAACACATAACGCAGCTCATCCTGCCTGTTCGGAAAGTCCTGCAGGTATTCATGCAGCCAAATTGCGTGATTGCGCGAGGTAGAAATTTTATCGCCTTCAAGATTTAAAAACTCGTTGGCGGGAACATTATTCTCCAGAATAAATTCTCCGTGCGAGCGCAGCATCACCGGAAATATCAAGGCATGAAAAACAATATTGTCTTTACCTACAAAATGGAGCAGTTTTGTTTCTTCATCTTTCCACCACTTTTCCCAATCTGTTTTATTATCCGCTGCCCATTGTTTGGTCGCTGAGATATAACCAATAGGTGCATCCAGCCAAACGTACAACACTTTTCCTTCCGCGTTGGGCAAAGGAACTTTTACACCCCAGTCCAAATCGCGTGTCATCGCACGGCTTTGCAAACCTGCATCTAGCCATGAGTTGCATTGACCGAGCACCTGATTTTTCCACTCGGCAGGATTGTGTTGTTCCACTCCATCCAGCGTTCCTTTATTTATCCATTCTTTCAGCCATGCTTCGTGTTCACCAAGCGGCAAATACCAATGCGATGTTGTTTTCATCACCGGAGTTTTTCCGCTTAATACTGATTTAGGATTAATGAGATCTGTTGGACTTAATGTGCTTCCGCATTTCTCGCATTGGTCACCATAAGCGCTCTCGTTTCCGCATTTAGGGCAAGTGCCTGTTATATAGCGGTCGGCAAGAAAAAGCTTGTTTTCTTCATCATAATATTGTTCCGAGGTTTCTTCCGTAAACTTTCCTTTTTTATGCATCACCGAAAAGAAATCGGCAGCAGTTTGGTGATGCAAAGGAGTGGAAGTGCGGTGATAAATGCTGAATTCAATTCCAAAATCCGCAAAGGCATTTTTCATCAGCTCGTGATATTTGTCCACTAACTGTTGCGGAGTTATGTTTTCTTTTTTTGCTTTCAGTGTAATAGCCGCACCGTGTTCATCAGAGCCGCAGATAAAAATAACATCGTTTTCGCGCAGGCGCAGAAAACGGACATAAATATCGGCAGGTAAATAGGCACCTGCTATATGCCCTATATGCAAAGGTCCGTTGGCATAAGGCAAAGCGGCAGTAACGGTGTAGCGTTTGAAGTTTTTCATTTTCTTTGTTGCGGCAGGCAAAGATATAAAATGACACCACCTTATTTAAAACCCGGAGACAAAATCGGGATTGTTTCAACGGCACGAAAAATCAGTCGCGAGGAATTACAGCCTGCGGTTGAGTGTTTTCAAAAAGAAGGCTTTGAAATTGTATTTGGTAAAAATCTTTTCAAAGAACTGAACCAGTTTTCGGGAACAGACGATGAGCGCGCAGAGGATTTTCAATGGATGATGGATAATCCTGAAATCAAAGCTATTCTTTGTGCGCGTGGCGGTTATGGAACGGTACGGATAATTGATAAACTAGATTTCACAACATTCATAAAAAATCCGAAATGGATTTGTGGCTTTAGCGATGTTACCGTTTTGCATTCGCATATTGAAAAGAATTTTGGAATTGAAACTATTCACTCTATTATGCCTGTGCAGTTGCAGAAATTAGGCGGAGAAAGTGAAGCAGCAAAAACACTTATCAAATCGTTAAAAGGAAATGTTTTGAGCTATCGGTTTCCTGCTCATGAATTAAACAGGGAAGGAAACGCGGAAGGTGTTTTAGTTGGCGGAAATTTGTCAATTCTTTATTCATTGCTTGGTTCTGTTTCGGATATTGATACTGCAGGCAAAATACTTTTCATTGAAGATATTGACGAATACCTCTACCACATTGACCGCATCATGATGGCGTTGAAGCGTGCGGGAAAATTAGACAAACTGAAAGGTTTGGTTATTGGCGGAATGACTGATATGAAAGACAATGCTGTTCCTTTCGGAAAAACGGCAGAAGAAATTATTTTAGATTCAGTTAAAGAATTTAATTACCCAGTATGTTTCAATTTTCCTGTGGGACATATTGATAACAATTGTGCTATTTACCTTGGAAGAAAAGCGGAACTGAGTGTGGATGAATCAAAATCATCCCTGCTCTTCTGAAAGCAAAAACCCCTGCCTTCAATAACCCTTCGACTACGCTCAGGGTGACATCCGGCAGGGGTCAACACAACAAACAGGAAACTTGTTATTCTGTCTTCACTAATTTCCGCGTCACCATTGAATTTGATTTTTCATCAGACAATGTCAGGCTGTAAATTCCTGCACTTAAAGCCGCTACCGGCAAATTGATTTGCTGCACACCTGAACCGAAATTCATGATGTCGGCATACACTTGTCTTCCCGCAATATCAAAAAGACGAATGCTCAGGCGCGCTTCTTTCTGCAAACTGATATTCACCGCTGCATCACCTTTAAACGGATTTGGGAAAACCTGCCCGACAGAAGTTTCATTAATCACTGCTACTTCATTTACACCAATAGTTACTTCGCGTGAAGTTACAAGCAGATTGATATTGGTAATACTTGGTGTTGTTCCGTCAACAACAACAATAGCAGGGATAGTGGTAAGGTTATACACTTCACCATACACCTGGTAAGTTCCATAGGCCACATTGCTGAATGAGAATTCACCGAAAGCATTGCTGTAAGTGCATTGCAGCGGTTCGTCATTCATGTTAAGCAACATCACCTGAACATCAGCAACCGGGTCACCGGGGCCTTCTGTTTTGTTAGCACCTTCGGTTACAAGTCCGCCAATAAAGCCCGGACCACCCGGGTTATTGCCCTCTATCATGTGGATGTTTCTGTTCAGGTTTGAAGTAAGGCTAATTACATCTGCATTATACCAGAACAACTCGTGCTCAAAATAAGTTGGCAGGAAATGGTCGTAAACAGCCGAAGTAGGTGACAGCGCGGCTTTCAGGAAATAATTTCCGGCAGGGGCATGGAACACATAATGCCCGTTTGCGCCAATACCCACCGTTTGAACAGCAATCAACATTCCTGTATTTGCATCATATTGTATAAGCAATACATAACCGGCATCGGCATAGTTCTGACCGGTGTAAATAGTTCCGGAAAGTTCAAAATGGTCGGGGCCGTTTTCTTCTTCAATAAAAATAGTCTGGCAGGATTCTTCGCTGCAACCATTGGCAGTATTGCTAACCGTTAAGCACACTTCATAATGTTCAGGGAACAAAGTATAAGCATGGTTCGGGTTATGCATATCGGTGGCATGGCCATCACCAAAACTCCACTGATAGTGTGTTCCGTCAGCATTTGAAGGTCCGTGGAAATGAACTTCATTACCTGTAATGGTATAAGTGAATTCAGCGCTGCAGGTAGCCGGTGCTCCATGCTGTACATACACGGTCTGACAAATAGTATCGTGGCAGCCGGTAGCATTGTTCCAGATATACAGGCATACATTATAATGTTCAGGGAAATGCTCATAAGTATGTGTAGGGTTCTGTCCTGTTCCGGTGCTTCCATCACCAAATGACCATCCGAAATCCACATTATCCTGATTGGAGTGTCCGGAGAAATGAACGGTATTGTCAGTTACTTCATACGTGAATGAAGCTTCACATTCACTTCCGCTTCCTCCGCTGCTTTGCACATAAATGGTTTGGCAATAATGACTTTCGCAGCCGCTGCTGTTGTGAATAGTGAGGCAAACGATATAGTGTTCAGGATAATTTATAAAGGTGTGAACATTGTTCTCACCAAAACCTTCCGTGCCATCACCAAAGCTCCAGGTGTAATCAACTCCCGGAACAGATGAGCTTCCATGAAAAGCTACTGTGTTTCCATCCATGAAGTAGGTGAATGAAGCCTCGCAGTCGCTGGTGTTTGGGTTACCTTCCACAAAAATAGTTTGGCAATAGGTGTTGTGGCAGCCTTCACTATTATAGACAGTGAGGCAAACATTATAATGCTCTGGCGAAAGGGTATAATTGTGAACAGGGTTTTCGCCTCCACCGGTGGTTCCGTCACCAAAACTCCAGTAATAATATACACCCGGAATATTGGATGCGCCATCAAAATGCACCTCGTTTCCGCTGATGCTGTAAGTAAACGAAGCATGACATTCTTCCGGTGTTGTGCTTTCAATAAAGATGGTGTCGCAGATATAAGCTTCGCAACCGCTGGTGTTTGTAATTATTAAGCATACTGTATAATGCTCGGGCGAAAGGTCATAGTTATGCACCACGTTTTCACCATTGGCATCGCTCTGGTCACCAAAGTTCCAATTATAAGTTACCCCGGGAACATTTGATTCACCGTGAAAATGAACTTCGGTTCCGGTGATGGTATAAGTAAAAGAAGCTTCGCATTCGGGAGGTCCGTTTTGAATGTAAATATTCTGGCAGACTGTATCGGAGCAACCGGTAATGGTATTAAGAAAAATTGCACAAACATTATAGTGTTCGGGGTATAGGTCATAGGTGTGAGTAACGTTGGTTCCTGCCCCATCGCTTCCGTCTCCAAATGTCCAGTGATAATATTCGTTAGGTTGTGTAGGACCCGATTCAAATGTAACGGTATTGTTGTTTATTGTGTAGGTAAAGGATGCTTCACAAGCAGGAGTGCTTTCAATGTGCACAGGTTGGCAAATGGTATCCTGGCAGCCCACGTTACCATTAACTACTATCAAACACACTTCATAAGTTTCAGTTACATTATCATAGGTATGTGTCTGATTTTGCCCGGTTGCAGCATTTGAGCCATCACCAAAAAACCAGTAATACTGAACTTCCTCGTAGCTTGAATGCCCGGTAAAAGCCACTACGTTATTTTCTACAACATACGTAAATGAACCTTCGCAATTGCTGCCCGGCCCGCTTTGGATATTAATCAGATTCACATAATCATCATGGCATCCGCTGGTATTATTAATAGTTAAAAGAACGCTGTAATGTTCGGGGTAAACCGCATAGGTATGGGTAGGGTTTTGCCCTGTTCCGACAGTACCGTCACCAAAATCCCAAAAGTAAGTAACTCCGGGAGTGTCTGACATTCCGTTAAACATGACTACGTTATCCTGAATGCTGAAAGTAAATTCTCCTACGCAGGCTGTGGTAGAATATGACAGTGTGCAGATAAGGGCGAGGGTTGAGAAGAGGTGTTTCATTTTATTTTGGATTTAGGTGATGGAACGCTGATTATTATGATTTTTATGATTAGTTAAGATTTGGTTTCGGTGATATACACGTTTGGTTTTGGGTTAAGGTTGGGTATTACATTTTTTTATCTCGCAAAGGCGCAAAGAGCGCAAAGTTTTAGTTAGTTTTTTTGCTCTCTGCTCCTCTCCCCTGTGGGGAGAGGTCGGGAGTGGGGTGTTTCATGGATACGCCACTGCAATCACCGCTGCCGCATTTTCAAGTTGTATAGTATTGCTTCCGTTATATAAAACGCAGCTTATACTGAGGTTTAGTTTTTTAGTTTTCTGCCCGTTCTCGTTATTATCATAATCTTCAACACTGTTTATTTTAAAATAGCTTGATGAGGGTTGGGCAGAATTGTCGGATGTAAAATGATTTCCATTTATATCAGTCCATTCAACAACTGCATTTAAGAGGTTGAAGGGATTGGTGATGGCAGCAACGGTTGTAGAATAACGGATAGAGCAGGTTCCCGGATTTTCGGTGGCTACGTTGAGACAGCGGGTGTTGGTGCAACTGTCGCTACTGATAGTTGTAAGGCAAACCTGGTAAACACCTGCATTGGCAAAGGTGTGAGTTGGATTGGCGGTAATGTCGTGTGCACTGCCGTCACCAAAGTCCCAGTCGTAAGTCCATGGGCCTGTTCCGCCCGAACTTGAAGTAAGGGCTACTGTAGTTGTATCAACGGCTGAAAGTATAAAACCGGCATCGCAGGAAAGAGAGGTAACACCACAGTTCAGGGGATTGCTGATATTGCTGCTGCAGCCTGAAGCATAATTAACGGTAAGTCCGACCTGATAAATAGCAGTATTAGCGTAAACATGTGTAGGGCTTGCATCGGTGGAGGTACTGCCATCACCAAAATCCCATAAATAGCTTAGTGGCTGACCACCGGAAGTAAGCGGAGTAAACTTTACACTGTAAGTAGCGGGCACACCTCCGGGTATAGCAAAAGGCAGGTAGCTTACCGGGAAACTTGCTCCGTCAATTGCTGTGGATGGCACTGCATCGGCTTTATAATTATTGAATGCTATTTTCAATGTGTTGCGGCAATCGCTGCAATCGGTTTTTCTGAATTCACCGGAGAAGTTGAAAACATCATTACTGTCCAACGCATAATCCGAATACATATAATAGTTGTATTTGCCGGCATTGATTTCAAGCGGGACATTGTCTAAAGTTGCGTTGATATAGAAAACGGGGTCGGGTTCGTTGGTATCAGGGTCATCAGGTTTGTGGCAGGAGGTAATAAATAGGCTCGCAAAGGCGCAGAGAAAGATTAAAGACTTTGCGACTTTGCGAGAAATAATTCCTGGTAGAGTTTTACCATACAATCAATGACGGATTAAATCGTATTTGAGTTGGAGTTGGAGGGAGATGTTGCGGTCATTTCCTTTCACATTATTATAACTGTTATTGGTAATATCATAAAAACCATAACTGAATTGTAAGCCTGTATTCATTCTATCAAATAAAGTGAACTCATACCCTATAAAAGCCGACACGTCATTTTTCCTAAAGCCTGGATGGTCACCTGTTTGTTTTTCGCTGCTGCTTTCAAGAACCCCGAAACTGTTTTCGGTGGTATGGGTTATTTTAGAGGTAACAGCAAGCAGTTGATAATAACCGGCACCTATATTAATATGACTGCGCTGAGATAGGTTAAATCTCACATACAACGGAATAGTTATATAATGCAATGTCTGTGGCGAAATAGTTGTTTTATCGCTTTCTATTCCAAAGCCAAATTCGGTGTTGATAATGGTTTTATCATAATTAAGGGCACCGCGACTTGAATAAACTACGCTTAAGCCAAGTTCTATGCGTTTGCTTAGAGCCCTTTGGTAATAAATACCGCCTGTAAACCCAATTACGCCTTTTCTGTCCGTTGCTCCAAGTGTTGATTGATACGGAAACCAATACCCGGCACCTGCCACAACACCCCAAGCATTTTTGGTTTCTTTACCGGGGGCGGTTAATGGGTTTTTGCTGGTTTCAGCTAATGAAAGAGAGTCTTTTTGCGCTGTTTTGGAAGAATCGGCTGTGGTTTCGGCTGTTTCTTTTACTTCAACCTGTGTTCCAGAGACCTCCGACTGTGTTCCGGAGAGCTCTGACTGTGTTCCGGAAACCTCCGACTGTGTTCCGGACGCCTCTGACTGAGTTCCGGAGACCTCCAACTGAGTTCCGGAGACCTCTGACTGTGTTCCGGACGCCTCTGACTGTGTTCCGGACGCCTCTGATTGAGTTAAGACTGGTACTTTTTTATCAAAATCGGCAGTTTTTGATGCTTTTTGCCCTTCGACAGAGTTTATCCTGAGCGTAGTCGAAGGACTCAGGGTGACATTTCCATTATCTACTTTCTGGCTATAATAATAAATCCCCCCCGCCACCAAAACCACCAACATACTCGCAGAAAAATACCAGAAAAAGGCTCTTTTCTTCCTTTTTTCAACTGCATCAAGCAGGTTTTCCATGCCTACCCATGCTTTTTCATCAAAGGCAAACTCACGGCTGTCGAGCTTGTCTTTTATGATATTTTCAGTTTTATCCTTCTTAGTCATGCTGTTTTCTTTTACCACTAAGGTCACAAGGTCACTTAGAAAAACTTAGTGTGCTTAGTGCTTTTCGTGGTGAATCTTTTTCTTTGTCTTTATGCTGTTTTTGTTTTTAATTCTTTTGTCACTTCGAGCGTAGTCGAGAAGTTTATCATAACTTTCAGTTTTTCTCTTGCATTATTCAAATGCCATTTGCTGGTGCCTTCACTCATACCCAACATCAGTGCAATTTCTTTATGTCCGAATCCATCTACCACAAACATATTGAAAACTCTGCGGCTTACATTGGGCAGCTTGTCAATATGGTTTTGTATTTCCTGTACATCCATTCGTTTGATGGCATCATTCACCTCGGTCAACGTTTCATCATCGTTACGGTCGGTAAAATCATGATACTCTAAAAGCTCTTTTTCCTTTTTGTTTTTGCGGTATTCGTCAATAATAGTATTGATCATCACGCGCCTTGCCCACAAACCAAAAGGAATTTCCTCTTTATATTTTTCAAGGTTGTTGAGCAACTTCAGAAAACCCAGATTCAAAAGGCTTTGGGCATCTTCGCGGTTGTTGGTATAACGGACACAAATACTCATCAGAAAACTATAACTCTGTTTATACAGGGCGAACTGTGCCTTGCGGTCTTTATCAATACATTGCCGTAAAAGTCCCTGTTCTATGTTCATCTTTTGCTCTGAAAACCTCAGCAAGTTACAAAAACGGCAAAACACAGCCCTTCGTTACCTATACACGAAGGAAAAAGGGGCGAGGTTGGGTGGAGACACGAATTTCACGAATTTACACGAATTAATTAGTGAAAATTCGTGTAATTAGTGGCTATCTTTGGCGCCTTATATTATGGAAAACAAGAAAGTTCGTGTCCGTTTTGCCCCAAGTCCCACAGGGCCTTTACATATTGGCGGTGTGCGCACTGCTTTATACAATTACCTTTTTGCAAAGAAACTCGGGGGGGATTTTATTCTCCGCATTGAAGACACTGATCAGGGGCGCTATGTTGAAGGTGCGGAACAATACATAATTGATTCACTGAAATGGTGCGGCATAGAACCCAATGAAGGAGTTGGTTTTGGTGATGGTCCTCATGCGCCTTACCGCCAGAGCGACCGCAAAGAAACCTACCGCCAGTATGCAGAGCAATTAATAAAAAGCGGACATGCCTATTATGCCTTTGATACATCGGAAGAGTTGGATGCCTTGCGCAAAAAACTGGAAGCTGCCAAAGCGCCTGTTACTGCTTACGGTTCTGCCGTGCGCATGGAAATGAAAAACTCGCTCACGCTTTCTGCGGATGAAGTTGCAGCAAAACTCAGTGCAGGTGAACAGTATGTTATTCGAATAAAGATTTCAGAAAACGAGGAAGTAAAAGTTCAGGATTTAATTCGCGGTGAAGTGGTGTTCTCTACTTCGCTGATGGATGACAAGGTTTTATTTAAGAGCGATGGAATGCCAACATATCACCTTGCTAATGTTGCAGATGATTACGCCATGCAGATTACGCACGTTATCCGAGGTGAAGAGTGGTTGTCGTCAGCGCCTTTGCATGTCTTGTTGTATCGCTATTTAGGCTGGGAAAACAAGATGCCGCAATTTGCGCACTTACCATTATTATTAAAACCCGATGGTAACGGAAAACTGAGCAAGCGCGATGGTGATAAATTAGGATTTCCGGTTTTTCCTTTAGAATTCAAAGACCCGAAGACAGGAGAAATTTCATCCGGCTACCGCGAGAAAGGTTATTTGCCTGAGGCGGTAATTAACATTATCGCTTTCCTCGGCTGGAACCCCGGAACAGAACAGGAGATTTATTCTCTGGAAGAATTAGTTCAGGCTTTTTCCATGGAACACGTGCATAAAGCCGGAGCAAAATTCAATTTTGAAAAAGCGAAGTGGTTCAACGAGCACTACATTAAAACTGCTTCGGATGAGCGTTTGGCAAATCATATTCTTCCTTTGGCAACAGAAAAATTCGGAGTAACAGATTTAGGGTTTCTGAAAAAAGTGTGTGCGTTGTTGAAAGACCGTGTTTCGTTTGTGAATGATATTGTACTGGCAAACGCTTTTGTTTTTGAGGCTCCTGTAAATTACAGTGCTGATGCGCTAAAGAAATTAGGTTCAGTAAACGCTGCTGCATTATCACAGCTTGGAGATTTTATAAATTCTGTTTCAGATTTTTCTCCTGCAACCATTGAAAACTCGCTGAAACAATTTGCAGAAACGCAACAACTGAAATTAGGCGACCTGATGAAATTTACCCGCATCAGTATTGTAGGTGACCTCAGCGGCCCTGCCGTTCCCGACCTGATGGTGTTGTTGGGAAAAGAAGAAGTTGGGAAACGGGTAAATAATTTTCTTTCGACATTAGCCCGACAGTAAAGCTCGGATTTCCCTCTGCGCAAACCTCTGCGCCCTCTGCGGTAAAAAGTAACCGCTGAGTTCCGCAGAGAAATACAATCTTTATAGCTTTGCACAATTAATAATGGCACTATTCTTAGTGCCCTTAGTGGTAAAAACAAAATGGAAGAATTAAAAAAAGAAGATGAAAAAGGTCTCAATTTTCTTGAAGAAATTGTTGAGGCTGATTTAAAATCAGGAAAATATACAAGCATTCTCACGCGCTTTCCGCCTGAACCGAATGGGTATTTACACATCGGGCACAGCAAATCCATCTGCATCAATTTTGGTTTGGCAAAAAAATACGGAGGCAAAACAAATTTGCGTTTTGATGATACCAATCCCGTTACTGAAGACACCGAATATGTGGACAGTATAAAAGAAGATATCAAGTGGCTGGGCTACGAATGGGCGAATGAATTTTATGCCAGCGATTATTTTCCACAGATTTATGAATTTGCGCTAAAGCTAATCCGCAAAGGATTAGCGTACGTTGACGATTCTACTTCGGAAGAAATTGCTGCGATGAAAGGAACACCAACCGAGTCTGGAAAAAACAGTCCTTACCGCGACCGCACCCCGCAGGAAAACGAAGAGCTTTTCGTGAAAATGAAAAACGGTGAATTCCCCGAAGGCTCCAAAACATTGCGTGCAAAAATTGACATGGCATCACCTAACATGATTTTGCGCGACCCGCTTTTGTATCGTATAAAATTTGCGCAACACCATCGCACCGGCAATACATGGTGCATTTACCCGATGTATGATTTCGCGCACGGACAAAGTGATTCCATTGAAAATATAACACACAGCATTTGCACACTGGAGTTTGTTCCCCACCGTGCGTTGTATGACTGGTGCATTGAGAAGTTGGAAATATTTCCTTCCAAACAATACGAGTTTGCGCGTCTGAACGTGAATTACACGGTAATGAGCAAACGTAAATTTTTGCAATTAGTGAATGAGAATTTTGTGAACGGCTGGGACGATCCGCGGATGCCAACTATTTCGGGAATGCGCAGAAGAGGTTATACCGCAAAATCTATCCGTGATTTTGCAGAACGTGTTGGTGTGCAGAAGCGCGAAAACCTGATTGATATCGGATTGCTTGAATTTTTTGTACGGGAGGATTTGAATAAAACATCACTTCGCAGGATGGTGGTTTTTAACCCGTTGAAAGTGGTCATCACCAATTATCCGGAAGGACAAACCGAACAACTTTCAGGCGAAAATAATCCGGAAGTAGAAAATTCAGGAACACATGCTATTCCCTTCAGCCGCGAGATATACATTGAGCGCGATGACTATATGGAAAATGCACCCAGCAAGTTTTTCCGCCTCAGTGTTGGCAAACAGGTGCGATTAAAAAGCGCTTACATCATTACCTGCACCGATGCAATAAAAGATGCCAGTGGCAACATCACCGAATTGCATTGCACTTATATTCCGGAAAGCCGCAGCGGAAGTGATACGTCCGGCTTAAAAGTAAAAGGCACTGTGCATTGGGTAAATATTGCGGATGCAGTTCCGGTGGAAGTTCTGGAATACGACCGCCTCTTTAAAGTAGAAAACCCAGCCAGCGAAGAAGGCGATTTTAAGGATTACATCAACGAAAACAGTCT
>CAMDBK010000054.1 GCA_945889235.1 Chitinophaga pinensis | reverse complement strand
CCACTGAACAATCCTCCGGTAATCATAAACTTTTCACCGAACGTAATTTTTGAAAGAGCAGGAATTAAATCTAACAGTGCAAATAAAATCATCAGTGCTGCGATAATAAGTTTCACCAGCAGAACATCATAACTTTTTCCGCCAAGCTCGTAAGTGTAAAGAGGTGCAACATGTATCATATACGTTAGCAGCAGCGCCCCACCGATTGCCGCAATCATGGAAGGGATTCCGAATTTTACCACCACACCGGGATTGGCATTCTTTACCGTAAGTGTCAATTTAAACAAGTTGTTCAAAAAATGCACAACAGCTGTAATGCTGATTGCCGTTTCAAGTGGAAAGAAAATTGCAAATGCAGGAAGCAAAATGGTTCCCAATCCAAATCCTGAAAAAAAGGTTAACCCTGAGGCAAGAAAAGCAACGATACAAATGATTAGGTAATCCATGGTTGTTTTTCGTCATGCTGAACTTGTTTCAGCATCTCATTATTTTAAGACCCTGAAACAAGTTCAGGGTGACGGGGTGATTTACACCACATCATAATCCACCACCACCTTCTCCGTCAGCGGATGGCTCTGGCAGGTAAGCACATAGCCTTCGGCAACTTCCTTATCGGTCAGCGCGTAGTTTTTCGACATCTGTATTTTACCTTCCAGCACTTTTGCTTTGCAGGTGCAGCACACTGCCCCTTTGCATGAGAACGGAACATCCACACCCGCATCCATAGCGGCATCCAGCACAGCTTTGCCTGCTGACGAAAGTTGAAAAGTAGTTTCTTCCCCGTCCATAATTACCGTTACAGTGCTTTCAATTAAAGGGATCTCAGGAACTACCTGCACTTTGCCCGGTTCCACATCAACGGTAAAATATTCAAGATGTATGTTGGGTTTCGGAATTTGAAGTTCAATAAGCGTGTTCTCTACGTTGCGCATCATCGGCCCGGGGCCGCAGATAAAAAATTCATTGTCAAGGTTCAGGCCCACATAATTCTCTATCAAGGCCTTCACTTTTTCAGGAAGCATAATGCCGCGCAGCAAGCTGCCTTCCACTTCCGGTGAATGTTCCAGCACATGAACAATTTTCAACCGGCCTGCATTTGCTGCAGCAATATTTTCCAGCTCGTTTTTAAAAATTATCGAAGTCTCATCGCGGTTCCCGTAAAGCAAAACCAGTGTGCTCTGCGGCTCGGCAAGCAATACCGTTTTTATGATGGAAAGCATAGGAGTTATCCCGCTTCCGCCTGCAAACAACACATAATTTTTTTTGTTTGCTGCATTCATCGCGCTATGAAAACTTCCCATAGGCGTCATCACTTCCAGTATATCACCCGCTTTCAATTGTGTGTTCAGGTAGCCCGACATTCTTCCGTCTTTCACCTGTTTCACGGCCACGCGCAGCTGCTCATTTAGCAAAGGGCTGCTGCAAACTGAATAAGAACGCCTCACTTCCTCTCCGTTCACATTCATTTTCAGGGTAACGTATTGCCCCTGTAAGTAGTTGTAATCCGCAGCCAACTCAGCCGTAATATCAAACGCAATGGAAACGCAATCAGCTGTTTCGCGCCTTACCTCTGCTACTTTTAGTGTGTGAAATTTTGCCATCTTCTGTTTTGTGCGCGGCAAAAATAGGATTTATGTGATAATAATATTTGAAAACCACATAGCATCAAGCTGAACTTGTTTCAGCAAGTTTTTTGAACAACAACAATCTAGCTTTTCAAATTACTTGCCTTTTCCCGTTAGCAACAATTTAAACATCTTGTCGCCATATTGCGGATGCATGATTCGCATGAAATATATTCCTGCTGAAAGGCTTGATAAATCAAATGAATAGCTTTTCCCGGTAAACGAATAGTCTGAAACCAATTTCCCAGATGCATCAAAAACAGATAAAGTATAACTACCGTATTTTGTTACTTCAACAGTTATATTACTGCCCGAAGGATTTGGATAACCAATAAGACTGTAAAGATTGTTTCTGTCAAGTTCTTCCTGAGTTGTTATTGTATTAACAGTTGTGTTGGTAATAATAGCAGCGTTAAAATCAAAATAAATATATGCTGTATTTTTTAGTGTTGCTCCTACAGGAAGGTTGGGTTCTTGATTGATTTCATACATAACATACCCATGACTTAAAATCTCATTTGAATTTGAATCAGGTAAGTGAATATTGTCAAATTTGAATTTTAGAATATGACCTGGCAAAATTTCTGTTTTCATGTTATGACTGTATCCTGTTATGCGCAAGGTTTTATAATCAAGGTTTGAATCAAGGGTATCAAGAATATAAATATTAATTGCTTCTGCGTTTCCGGTATTCTGAAAGCGAACAGTGTAATACATTTTCTTGTTATTTACAATGTAACCCTCACTGCCCATTCCCTGTGGATATACCTGTTTATCATTAGGGTCATACGAATTTACTACAGGATAACATTTGGTTGCGCTGAAGTGTTCTGGCAGGGCTGCCTCAGCTTCCGTTTCTATTGATAAACTCAAACACACAGTATCACCAATTTGTGCACTTATATCTGTGATAAAATTTATAAATACATTCAGTTCTCCTGAATCATAATTTAAATCTGAGAAATTCCAAAACAATGTATCGCCCGTAGTATAATCAGGAGGCGGAGTAGCTGACTGGAACTGTTGTAAAGGATCGGGTACAATTTTTAAAACACCGTTTACTGGATGGCATCCGTAATTACCTGCTCTTGCAAAGATGTGTCCTGTTATCCCTGGCCTTACGGTTGTTGAAGAAATTTGACCTGATAAGTCAATATCTGTTATTGATGACGGCCCCTGAATGTTAACAGAAACTACCGAAGTATAATTGTTTGCATCAATAATGCTTACTGTGTAAATTCCTTGTGAAAGATTTGATAGGGTGTTTCCCGATTGAGCCGGAGTGGTGTTCCATTCATATTGATAAGGCGGTGTGCCGCCAATTGCATGTAAACTAATATAGCCATCACTTCCACTACAACTTTCGTGATGCAAACTATCTATGCCAGAAAAATATAAATCCCCTTCAAGTCGGGCTATGTGTCCGGCTTCAATAGTAGTGTTGTAAGCAGTAAATAATCCGCCTACCAATATTTTCCCGTCAGGTTGTGAGGCAAGCGAATAAGTGTGATCGTTGAATGAAACATTGTTCTGCAGCGTAAAGTCAGTATTGAAACTTCCGTCTGCATTCAGCCGTGCAATTTTTCCGGTTGCTATCCATGTAGGACCCTCAAATGTTTCGGCCCAATAACCTACCATTCCTGCAACAATTACTTTACCATCAGGCATCAACATAAGGTCATAAATAAAATGAGTAAAACCCTGGTCATACAGCATGAATGTGTTGTCAATATCACCGTTAGTGTTAAGCCTGACAATGTTCCGCCTGCCTATATGAGTAGTGAAACCTCCGGCAGCAATAATTTTTCCATCGGGCTGAAGAACAATGGAACTGAACCAGCCCTCAAACACAGGAGGAAGTGGGTTAAATGTAAGGTCCCTGCTGCCGTCTGTATTTAAGCGAACAATGCCTTTCACTTCTGCTCCGTTATATTCATACAATTCACCGGCAACAAGTATTTTACCGTCAGGCTGCACCAGTGTTTCATAAAAATAGGGTGAGCTTGTAAAGCCGGAACCGGAATTGAACGTTGCATCATAACTGCCATCAGCATTAAGGCGTGCAATACCGTTACAAGCTGTTCCGCTGAAATAATCAAAATCACCAACAGCTATTATTTTCCCATCGCTTTGCAGAGCAATGGAAGCAACTTCCTGATCGAATCCTGTTCCGGGGTTAAATGTTGAGTCAATACTGCCGTTCGGGTTAATCCGAGCTATACTGGCTCTTGATGCACCACTTATCTGGCCAAAATATCCTGCAGCAATTATTTTTCCATCAGGCTGTAAAATCAAATCTCTTATTGTTCCGCTATTTTGATTGCCAGTATTAAATGTGGTATCTATGCTGCCATTGTTATTGAGCCGGGTAATCATTCCCTGCGGAATACCATCATACGAACCAAACCCACCTCCGACAATAATTTTTTCATCCGGTTGCACACAAATGGCAAGAACATTACTATTAAACCCTGTCCCTGTTTGAAATGTGGGATCTAATTGACCGGGCTGTGATAAACAATACAATGCAGAAAAATGAAAAACAAAAACGAAAGAAAAGAATTGAATTGTTGGTTTCATTTTTTACAAATAAAGACATTACAAAAGTATTCAGAAACAAACCAAACTCACAACATCCTATTATTTGAAATAATTCGGTTTGTTTACACCCCCGCACTCTTATTCAAAAAATCATTCAGCGGTTTCAGCGCTTTAAAAGCCTCCAGCACATTCTTCACTAAGTTTTTATCGGTTAGTTCCTTGTCGCTGATTTTTTTAACCACCACATAGCTTTTGTACTTCACCAAATCAATATGGGGGTTTTCTTTGTCAAAACCTTTGGGTGCGGTTTTCAGCTTGCCCTCGTCAGTGAGCCCGCTGTAATGCTTCTTAAATTCCTTGCTGCCAATGATCTTTTTAAACGCAGCGGGGTCATAAAGAATATCTTCTCTCACGGCTTTCAGTTTGTCGGGCTCGGGCATCCACATGCCGCCTGCAATAAAGGCGCCTCCCGGTTCTGCATGAAAATAATAACCTGCTGCCGGTGATTTCTTTCCGCCCGGGGTCATATGGGCGCCCATATTGCTTTTATAAGGTGATTTATCATTGGAGAAACGCACATCGCGGTTAATGCGGAACAGGCAGTTTTTCGCTTCCAGTCCGGCAATACGTTTATCAAAAACTGAAATGCTGGTTATCATTTTCTGAACATAGTCAGTAAAATCTTTTTTCGCTGCGTCATAATCTTTTTTGTTGGCAAGAAACCAGTCGCGGTTATTGTTTTTCTTTAAGGCTGAAAGAAATTTGAGGGTGGAGGGTTGGAGCATTTTTGTTTGATTTAAGAACAAGGATTAACGAATAATGAATGAAGAACGGAACACCACTTCTGAAATCTGAAATCGTTAATCCTTGTTCATTATTAGGTTTTCTTCAGGTCATAAAAATAGTGAATTCCCTAAAACAACAAACGCCCCTTTTGAGGGCGCCTGCTGCGAAAAACATCTGCACTAATCAATCCACCGCATCGTGGAGAAATGAGTTGTTAGGTCTTAATTCAGTTTTTTTTTCAAAGTTGTTTTCGTTCTTCTCATCACTGAGTGTAAAGCGTGAAATATTATTTTCAGAAGAATGCAACGTGTTATCCAGATTTACATTTCTTCTTTTGTAAGCCGGCTCACTTTCCAGTTCTGAAAGTCCGCTCAGTGTTTTGTATTTCTGGTTCACCTGTTTCAAACGTGCAATCCGCTCCTGTTGAATTTTTTCCATTTCAGCACCGTCCAGATCCGATTCTTTGTTATCAACCAAACGGCTTGTAAGGTTTAACAAGCTGTCGCTTGAAATTACAGAGCTTGTATCAACAGCTGGTTCTTCCACTTTTGCAACAGGTGTAAGCTCTTCAAAATGCGGAAATTTTGATTTTACATCAAACTCAAACGTTGTTTGTTTGGTTTCTTCTTCTTTTATTTTTATAAAAGGCTCTTCGTCCTCTAACGTAAATTCAGTAAGTATTTCCTCTTCTATTTTTAGTTCAGGCTCTGAAATAATTAATTCGGGTTCTTCTGTTTTTGCAACAATTGTTTCTTCAACTTCTGCCGCTGTTTCAAAGTAAACTTCGGTAATTACCGGCTCTTCTGTTTTTTCAATAACAGGTTCAACTGTTTTCAGGTAAGGCTCAGTCATTAAAGGCATTTCTGTTTTTACTGCAACAACAGGCTCTTCAACTTTTGCAACAGGCTCAATTATTTTCAGAGTTGGTTCAAGGCTGTATTCCTGTACCGGTGGAACAACTGCAACTACAGGTGTTTCAATTATTGGCGTTGGCTCAGCAACAATTGCAACAGGTTCTGTTTTAATAACAGGTTTGTCTTCTTCTAAATTTTTAACTACTTTTTTCGGTGCTGCTGCTGTAGTAAATCCTTCAATGGTTTTTGTTTTAAATCCGGTAGCAATTACGGTAACAGTAATGCTGTCGCCCAAATCTTCGTCATAACCATTACCCCAGATAATTTCTGCAGTAAGTCCGGCTTCATTCTGAATGTAGTCTGTTATTTCAGCAACTTCATCCATGGTAACTTCTTCAGTTCCTGAGTTGATGTAAAGCAGAATATTGCTTGCGCCTTCAATGTTGTTGTCACTAAGCAGGGGAGAAGCCAATGCAGTCTGTACCGCTTTCACCGCTCTGTCTGGACCCGATGCAGATGCAGAACCCATAATGGCAGCACCGCTGTCTTTCATTACTGTTCTTACATCTTCAAAATCCACATTCACATAACCGCTTACGGTAATAATTTCGGCAATGCCTTTTGCAGCAATGGTGAGGATGTTATCTGCCTGCGCAAATGCTTCACCTAATTTTAAATTCCCATACATCTCACGTAACTTTTCATTGCTGATAACAAGCAGTGTGTCCACACTGTTTTTCAGTTCTTCCAGTCCGTAATCAGCTTGCGATTTTCTTTTTCTTCCTTCAAACTGAAAAGGAATAGTAACAATACCAACCGTAAGAATTCCCAAATCTTTTGCAGCTCTGGCAATAATAGGCGCAGCACCAGTTCCGGTTCCGCCACCCATTCCTGCAGTGATAAAAACCATTTTGGTTTTTGAGTTAAGAATGTCTTTCAGTTCTTCCAGGTTTTCAAGCGCAGCATTTTTTCCTACTTCAGGTATTGAGCCGGCTCCGCGCCCTTCGGTGAGTGTTGCACCTAATACAATTTTCTTTGGAACAGGACTGCGGTCAAGCGCTTGCTGGTCGGTGTTGCACACTACAAAGTCAACACCTTTTATTCCTTGTTTGAACATGTGGTTCACCGCATTGCTGCCGCCACCGCCAACTCCAATCACTTTAATGATGGAGGGCTGTTCTTTAGGTAAATCAAATTTTATCATTGGGTTTTCCATTGGTTATGGGTTTATTGAAATTCAGGTTAATATTAGTTCAATATGGTTGCGGTATTTTTTCAGAATTTAGGTTTTTGTCAACGTGTGGCTGTTAATTACTGAGGTTATTTTCCGGGGTCATCATTCAGTATTTCTGTGGTGCGGTCCATTAATCCCCTAAACCATTCGCCCATTGTTTTTTTGGAGTGAGTGATAACTTTTTCTTTGGTTTCAACTGGTTTTTCTACTTTGATTTCGCTGAGCACGCCCATCATCAATAACCCTACACCGGTTGAATACATCGGACTGGTAATTTCTTCAGGACTTCCGGGAGCAAGGTGTTCATTCGGATAACCGATGCGTGTATTCATTGCCGTAATAAACTCTGTGAGCTGGGTAATGTGTTTCATTTGCGCACCGCCACCGGTAAGCACAATTCCGCCAATCAGTTTTTTCTCGTAACCCGAATTTTTTATTTCATGATAAACGTATTCAATGATTTCTTCCATGCGAGCCTGAATAATGTTGGCAAGATTTTTCACCGAAATTTCTTTGGGTTCTCTTCCTCTCAATCCCGGAATAGAAACAATTTCGTTTTCCTGGCTTTCACTTGCCAGTGCAGAACCAAATTTCACTTTCAGCAGTTCAGCTTGTTTGCCAATGATGGTGCAGCCTTCGCGAATGTCTTCAGTAATAATATTCCCACCCAACGGAATAACAGCAGTATGGCGGATAATTCCATCGTAGAAAATAGCAAGGTCAGTTGTTCCGCCACCAATGTCAACCAATGCAACTCCTGCTTCTTTTTCCTCTTCACTCAATACAGCTTCTGATGAAGCAAGAGGTTCCAGAATAATATCTTTCATGGTTAGTCCCGCTTTTTCAACACACTTCTTAATAATATTTGCCGCTGTGGTTTGCCCGATGATAATGTGAAAATTTGCCGCAAGTCTGATACCGGGACTTCCAATTGGATTTTTTCCGGCAGCCATTCCGTCAATGGTATATTCCTGCGGAAGTACATGGATAATTTCTTCGCCCGGAAGCATGGCAAGTTTATACATGTCATCCACCAGTGCATCTACATCCTGTTGCGTAATTACATCTGTTTCAGAAACATTTTTGCGCGTGTAAATACCGTTGTGCTGAACGCTTTTAATATGCTGCCCTGCAATACCAACATTCACTTCTTGAATTTCAACACTCGACTTGCTTTCCGCTTCATCTACAGCCTGACGGATTGCCTGAACAGTTTGTTCAATATTGAACACCATTCCGCGTTTTACGCCCAGTGAATCGGCACGACCCATGCCAAGAATTTCAATTTTTCCGTGCTCGGCTTTTTTACCGACAATGCAACAGATTTTGGTGGTTCCGATGTCAAGTCCTACTACAATTTTTGTTGTTTCCATGTGTTATTGTTTTTTGGTGCAGATTACCTGGTTTTTAAATTTCAGATTTATAATAGAATATTGATTCCAGCCTGTTTTGCTCAATCCTTTCTGATAAAGCAAAAGCAGTTTTCGGAATTTTGAATCAAGGTCTTTTTTATCGCCAAGAATTATTTTGTGGTCGCCAACCATGGGCACTAATTCAATATCATTTTTTTCGTTGATGAAAATCTGTTGTATTTGTGCTTTCCAGAATTTGTCTTTATCAATGAAGTTTACTACCGTGAAAATATCGTCAATCATGGTTTTTGAAGCAAGTGAATCATTCTCTTCAATTTTATTTACGTTGAATAAGTTTAGTCCGGCAAAACTTTCATTGATGTTTCCGTTTGCGATAATAACCCGTGAAGCAAATTTTGATGACAAGGGCATAGCGCTGCCCGTTTCATCAATGTAAAAACTTTCACCGGCAGTGTTGTAAACCCTTACTACGGGCTTGCGTTGAACAATATCAGTTTTTACTTCGCCTTCAACAGTTGCATAAACCTGCACATCTTTTATGGAAGAATTTTTTAAAATCAGTTGTTCAAGGTTGTTGTAATTTATTTGTGAAACAGGGCTGCCCACCAACGAATCTCCTTTGCTGTAAATAATTTCTTTGATGTCGGTTTCGTCCACAAAAAAGTTTTCGTCACTGTTATCAATATTCACCGCAATACCTTTGCAAAGCGTATTGTTTTGTTCCGCGTTTGCAAAACCAAGTATTACCGGCAAACCAAGTGCAGGCAACATCCATAGTATTATTTGCAAAACATTTTTCATACAGCTATTGCTAACAATTTCTTTTTTATTGGTTCAACCAGTTTATCAATATCGCCTGCGCCAAGTGTAAGAAGTACTTCCGGTTTTTTTTCTTCAATTGCTTTCAGCACATCGTTTTTCGAAAGCAGACTTTTATTTTTTATACTGATTTTATCGAGCAGCATTTTTGAGTCAACTCCATCAATCGGTAATTCACGTGCAGGATAGATTTCCAGTAAAATTACTTCGTCAAGAAGGTCAAGACTTTTTGCAAAGCCATCAGCAAAATCACGTGTGCGCGAAAAAAGGTGAGGTTGAAAAATGCCTGTAATTTTTTTGTCAGGATAAAGAGCTTTTACCGAAGAGATGCATGCTGTGAGTTCACGCGGGTGATGCGCATAATCATCAATGAAAACCAAATCACTTGTTTTAATCTGATATTCAAAACGCCTTTTTACACCTTTATAAGTGGCAAGAGATTTAATAATTACGTCTTTATCAATTCCCGAAACCTGTGCTGCTGCTGCTGCTGCCAAAGCATTTTCCACGTTGTGCATTCCGGGGAAACCGAATTTTATATTTTCAATTTTCTCAATTGGACTGATAATATCAAAACGATATTCACCGTTTTCAACTGTAAGATTTTCAATTCCGAAATCACTTTTTCCTTTCAGTGAATAGGTGTATGATTTTTTATCTGTCTCACCGAAAGACAAGCCGGACTTATAAATCAGCGTTCCTGTTTCTTTTATTTTTGAAACAAACTCATGGTAGTTTTTTTCCATGTTTTCTTTTGTTCCGTAAATATCAAGATGGTCGGGGTCGGTAGAAGTAACAATAGCCACATCGGGATTTAATGTTAAAAAAGAGCGATCATATTCATCTGCTTCCACCACAATTTTATTGCTACCTAATGAAAGTAATAAGTTGCTGTTGTAATTTACTGTAATACCTCCCAAAAATGCTGTGCATCCTCCTTCTGCGTTGTTAAGAATGTGTGCAACAATAGAAGATGTTGTTGTTTTTCCATGCGTACCAGCTACAGCAATGGTGAAATAATTTTCTGTCAGTATGCCTAAAACCTCTGAGCGTTTTTTTACAAGAAAACCATTTTCTCTGAAGTAGTTTAATTCATTATGTCCTGAAGGAATTGCAGGTGTATAAATAATCAGCGTCTGTTCTTTGTTAAAATAAAAAGATGGAATCAGTTTTGAGTTATCTTCAAAATGAATATCCATTCCTTCGGCAATTAATTCTTTTGTCAGTTCAGTTTCTGTGCGGTCGTAACCTGCCACAGATTTGCCCTGCGAAACAAAATATCTTGCCAGCGCACTCATGCCGATACCGCCAATACCCACCAAATAAATATTTTGAATCTCTTTAAAATTCATTTCAGTTTTTCTGTGCTGTTGCTAATTTTATCACTTCGTTTGCAATTACTTCATCTGCATTTGGCAAAGCCAGTTCAGCAATATTTTTTTTCAGCAATTCCTGTTTTGCTTCATCGTTCATTAACAACAAAATTTCGTTCAGAAGTTTCTCTTTTGCTTCGCTGTCTTTAATCAGAATAGCAGCCTGTTTGGTAACCAAAGCCATTGCATTTTTTGTCTGATGATCTTCTGCTGCAAACGGAAACGGAACAAGAATTGCAGGCTTTTTAACAATGCACAATTCTGAAATAGAACTTGCTCCTGCCCGCGATACCACTACATCTGCCACCGCATAAGCTAAATCCATTTTAGTAACAAAATCATGTGACTTAATAGTGCTTTTGTTTTCCACTGCTTTTTTTGCAGTCGGAAAAAATTTTTTTCCTGTCTGCCACAAAACTTGAAATTTTTCTCCTGATAATTTTTCAATGCTTGCTGAAATGCTTTCATTAATTGTTTTTGCACCAAGGCTTCCGCCAATTATTAACAATGTTTTTTTGTTTGTATCCAACCCGAAAAATTCAATTCCTTGCTCGCGTTTGCCTTGTAAATTCAGAATGTCCTGACGCACTGGGTTGCCTGTGATTTTAATTTTATCTGCGGGAAAAAACTTATCCATTTCATTATATGCAACACAAATTCGCATTGCTTTTTTACCAAGCATTTTATTGGTTATTCCTGCATACGAATTTTGTTCCTGTATAAGTGTTGGAATGTTTTTTCTCTGTGCAGCATATAATAATGGACCACTTGCAAAGCCACCAACACCCACTGCTACATCAGGCTTAAACGATTTTATAATTTGCATCGAACGCCAAACACTCTTCAATAATCGAAAGGGAAATGCAAAGTTTTTCAGGGATAGACTGCGGTCAATTCCGCTGATGTCAAGTCCTTCAATTTTATAACCCGCTGCCGGAACTTTTTCCATTTCCATTTTCCCTTTTGCGCCTACAAATAATATTTCTGCCTCTGCATTCATTTTTTTTATTGCGTTGGCAATTGCTATTGCCGGAAAAATATGTCCGCCTGTTCCACCGCCACTTATAATCACCCTAAGCGATTGCATATTCTTCTTCTGTTTTAGTTTCGCCTTCTTCAATAGCCCGGCTTACGCTTAAAATAATTCCAACTGCAATACTTGTAAACCATAACGATGTTCCGCCCATACTTATCAATGGCAATGGTTGTCCTGTAACAGGAAATAAATTCACGGCAACTGCCATGTTTATCAGCGCCTGAAAAATGAGCATGAAACAACAGCCCAGTGCAAGTAAGGCTGCAAATGTATTCGGACTTTTTACCACAATTTTTACTCCCCTGAAAAGTAAAATCAGGTAAGCAAGTAACACGAAAACACCACCCAATAAACCGTATTCTTCAATTACAATTGCATAAATAAAATCGGAGTACGGATGTGGTATAAAGTTGCGCTGATCACTGTTGCCAGGACCTTTTCCGAACAGTCCGCCAGTCGCTATAGCAATTTTTGCCTGATCGGATTGAAAGCTTGCATCACTGATTGCAGCTGTATCTTCTCCTTTTTTTTCAGATGTAACAAATGTTTCTATACGTTGTTTCCATGTTTCCATTCTGGGAAAAATTTTCTCTACCGGAACTACATAAGATATTCCAACCAGAAGGGCAAATCCTAAAATTGCGCAGCCAACAAGCGATAGCAAATGTTTAACGTTTATTCTTCCTATGAACATTAATATTAAACAGGTGATGAATAATATTGCTGAAGTGGAAAAATTTGCAGGAAGTATTAATCCGCAAATGATGATGATGGGTAAAATCATTGGCAGAAATGCAGATTTAAAATCTTTGATTTCATCCTGCTTTTTTGAAAGTAAACGCGCTAAATACATGATGAGCGCGAGTTTTGCAAAATCTGAAGTCTGAAAAGTTAAATCAGTTCCCGGAATGTTTATCCAGCGATTGGCAGAGTTCAGATTCACGCCCATTGCTAAAGTATACGTTAGCATGGGGATTGCCATGATCATTGCCAATTGAGATAGCCGTGAGAACCATGTATATTTTATAAGATGCGTTCCAAACATCAGTCCCAGACCAAGAATTAAAATGAAAGTATGTTTGAATAAAAAGTGTTCAGTATTTCCACCTTTTGTTTTGAAAGCCAGCATGCCGGAAGAACTATAAACAGCCATTACCGAGATAATAGAAAGAATAAAAATAGTGACCCAAATCACTTTATCGCCTTTCAGATATTTAAACATCGTTTTTATCATTCTCAGAATAAGCTGTTATCAGGATTTGAAGGAAGTTTTTAAATTGTTCACAGCTTCTTTGAATTTATTTCCTCGGTCTTCGTAACTTGAAAATAAATCATAGCTGGCGCAGGCCGGAGAAAGTAACA
>CAMDBK010000053.1 GCA_945889235.1 Chitinophaga pinensis | reverse complement strand
CCTTTTGCTGTCAGTCGCGCTTTAATTATAATGTCATCAATAGTATAAACTTTGCGCTGTCCTGCTTGACCAAGCAGTATGTAGTCGTCTGTAAACTCAATAAGTCCACCATTGATATATTGCCTTATGGTTTCACGTATTTCAAATGTGTCAAGTCCGTATTCTGTAAAAATGTGATTGACATTTACAAACCCGCCACTCTTAATATTCTTTCTAAGTAAGCTAAAGAGTTTTTTTGCAGTAACATTTGTTTTATCAACTTTCACTTTGTGCAATGTTTACTTTAAAGGTAAAGAATGAGTGTTCTTCATTAATAGGTGTAAAATGGTAATTCAGTTTGCTCTTTGCCTTGCGCATAATATCTATAAAGCCAAGTCCGGCACCGCCTTTATCGGTAAATCCAGCGTTTTCTATGCTGTATCTGTAAAGTTCGCGCAGTTCAGTTGTTTCAAGGCTGTTGAGGTGGTCTAACTTATCGCGCAAATTGGCTTCGCTTTCATGGGTAACGGTGTTGCCGCTTAATACAAAGAAATTATTTTCTTCATTTATGCCTATTACAAAGAGTGATGCTACGGTATTGTTGCTGTCTTTATAGCCATGTTTGGCTATGTTTTGTATGGTTTCTACTAATACGTTAAGTATTCTTTTCTTGTTTTTATAACTGGCGTTATAATGTTCCAGTTTATCTTCGGCAAGGTGCATAAGAAACTCATACGTTTTGGCAGTAATGTGGTCTGAGTAGACCATGATGAGTTGGTTTTGTATCATCATGCTTTTCAAACTCCATGCATTTTCAACTAAGTTGAAAGGATGTTTTGCTACTTCCATTGTATGTATAAATATAAGGTAGAAAAAAGAACTAGTACCATTACCAGAAGAATAATTCCAAAGCGGTCAACTTGTTTTTCTTTTTTTTCGTGTTTTTGCCAGTGGTCTTCATTCATCAGGTTCAGGGTGGTTTTGGTTTTAAAGGTTAGCAATAATAAAAAAAATCCCCTCTCCTTATTATTTGTGATTGGGTTATTTTTTGATTTGTGTTTTGTTTTTTAGTGGTATCAAAGAGAACGCCCGCCTGAACGTATTCGGGCAGGCTTCGCTTAGTTAGTGAATTAGTGATTGAAATCGCCCAATCACTAATTCACCAAATCACAAATACTAAGGCGCAATCACATCAATCACATTAGAAATATCACCCGGTCCGGCTGCATTAAAAGCTATTGCTGCTATGTAATAGGTAGTACCCGATACCAAGCCTTGGAAATCAACCTTGCGTTTGGTACCTAAAATAGCTTCCATTTCTACTGTGTTATTACCTGCCATTTTTAGCTGATTATTTTTAATGCTCAGGTTAGTGTTGTTTATTGGCTGGGTAGTAGCTAAAAACACAATGCCTCTTATTTTATCCATTGCTTTTATTTCGGCATGTATGCTTCCCTTTACCTTGTTGCCCCATGCTGAAAGGTCGGCCTGCCCGGGTTTATCTGCCGGGTGTACCTCTGTTTGCGTACTGTGATACCCGCTTTGGGCAATAATCAGCTTATCGCCCGAAGCTATGCGTTGTACATATTGCGCCTCTTTACGGAAATTAGTTTCCCATACCACCTCAGCCGCATCGCGCTCCAGTATTTTTTCACTGTCGCCACTAAGCGCCTGCTGGGTTTTCAGTTTCAGGTCATCGTTTAACGTTGTAAGGGTGGCAATGGAGATGTCGGGAGTAACAAATACTCCGCTGTGGTCGGTCATTTCGGCAATAACGTTATCGCCAAATACGCCTTTGTCTGTTGGTGTGAGTTCAATAAAATCAAAACTCACCTTTGCTGGTCTTTCCATGGTTTTTTAGTTTTTGGGTTAATAATTGTTTTTATAGGTATTAAAGAGAACGCCCGCCTGAACATATTCGGGCAGGCTTTGCTTAGTTGAGGTTTATAATTGAATTGAAAAGCTGTTGAAAATTTTAAATCCGCTATAGCGGAACACGATACCCTTGTAGCAGAAAGGTCAACTGCTATAGCGGAACATGTTAACCTTATAGCGGAAAGGGCAACCTTTGTAGCGGAAGACAATACCTTTATAGCGGAAGGCGTTCCCTTTGTAACGGAACATATTACCCTTATAGCGGAAGACGATACCTTTGTAGCGGAAAGGTCAAAGGCTATAGCGGAAAGGGTAATCCTTACAGCAGCAAGCCTGAAAACAGAAATTTCTTTAGAATCTAAAAGCTCTCTCTCTCTCTCTCTCTCTCTCTCTCTCTCTCTCTGCGGAGACGCGGGTTTGCGGGCGTGTGTATATTTTTTTTGTTGCCCGCGAATCTGCGAATTCAGAGGTTTTTATGTTTGTGAAGAGAGCCATTGACCTGTGTTTTGGTAAGGCAAACTTAGTAAATTACCGATATAAAATGCAAGTGAGCAAAATAATTTGTCAATTTGTCAATGCATTTTCAAATTGACTCATTGCCAAATTGACTCATTGCCAAATTAATCACCCAAACTCAATCCTCACCGTCTCGCTCACCTTCATGCCCAGCAGCTTGGCGGCAGCGCCCTGGTTCACGGCAATTTCAAGGTAGCCCGATGCTCCGAACAAAGCAAGGCGTTCACCGGCAGGCACATCGCCATAACTTTTGTGGATGGTAGTAATGTTATAGCCTTTGTTACTGAAAAAAATCTCGAACGGGCGGCCTTTACCAAAATCAGTAAATTCTTTTTCGTTGATGTTGGTAAAAATATTCTGATACGAATCAATATAACTGATAACGCCTTTTATAATCCGTCCTGCTTCAAACGTAGGTTTAAACATCAGCTTTTGTTCAGGGTTTGCCACCGGGTTGCCCAGTGTTTCAATCTTGACGCCTTGGGCAAGCTTTGCAGCAGCATCTACATACGCATTTTTTACCGCAAAGGTGTGGAAGCCGTTGATGCCATTTGAGTTCAGCTCCACCATCTTTTCGGGTGGGGTATCAAATATCATGGAAAATATTCCGCTGTCGGGACCAATGAAAAATTGTTTTTTATGTTCCACAATTACATTAATGGCTTTATCAATTTTGCTTTCGTAATTAACACCAACAATGTGAATAGTACCATCGGGAAACTCGGGGTACGAATTTTTAATTATAAAAGCAGCTTCAAGTATATTAAACGGAGTAATTTCATGCGAAATGTCAACGATAATCGCATCAGGAATATGTCTCATAATCGCGCCCTTCACTGCTGCCACGTAGAAATCTTTAAGGCCCATATCGGTGGTGAGGGTAATGATTGGCATGTTTTTTTTGGAAGCTGGAAGTTGGAAGTTAGAGGTTAGATTTAGTGATATTAATTCTCTAATATTGCGAGCGAAATTATTAAACATTCTTCACACTCTAGCTTCCAATCACCAATTTCTATTCACCAACTTCCAACCTCTAACTTCCAACTTCTCCAACATCCAACTTCTAATATCTGACTTCCGGCATCCAACCTCCAACTTCTAACTTCCAGCATCTAACCTCTGAATTTTGACCGAAAAAATAATTGTCATAGACGAACAAAGTCCGCTCGAACTCTTTGGTGTTAACGACCAGAACCTTGTTTTAATCACCTCACTTTTTCCTAAACTTAAAATAGTTGCCCGTGGCGATACCATCAAGTTGATTGGTGAAGATGCAGCCATTGATGACTTTATTCAGAAGTTTAACAAACTGCTGGCGCACTACGATAAATACGGAAGTCCGTCATTGAAAGAAGTGGAAGTTATCTTCTCAGGAAAAGAAGAACTAAGTGAAAACCCTAAAGACAAAAGCGGTGAAATAATTGTTTACGGTCCTAACGGACATAATGTAAAAGCCCGCACCATCAATCAGCGCAAGATGGTAGAGAGTGTAGAGAAGAATGATATGGTTTTTGCAATCGGTCCTGCCGGAAGCGGAAAGACGTATACCGCTGTGGCACTTGCCGTCAATGCGTTGAAGAATAAAAACGTACGCAAAATTATTCTCACCCGTCCTGCAGTTGAAGCCGGTGAAAACCTTGGATTTCTTCCCGGTGATTTAAAAGAAAAATTAGACCCGTATCTGCAACCCTTGTATGATGCGCTGCGTGATATGCTGCCTCCCGAAAAGCTGAAAACCTACATGGAAACAGGCGTTATACAAATTGCGCCCTTAGCTTTTATGCGCGGAAGAACGTTAGACAATGCCTTCGTAATTCTTGATGAAGCGCAGAACAGCACCCAAAGCCAGTTGAAAATGTTTTTAACGCGAATGGGCAAGTCAGCAAAGTTTGTTATCACAGGTGATGTAACGCAGGTTGATTTACCGAAACACCAGCCATCAGGCCTTATACAGGCTGTAAAACTCTTGAAGAAAATAAAAGGAATTGATTTCGTAATGCTTGACGAACGTGATATTGTGCGGCATAACCTTGTGCAGAAAATTGTAAAGGCGTATGACAAGAAAACTGAATAGCCACAAGCCAAGTAGCCACAAGGCAAATAGCCAAGTAGCCAAATAGTGATTGCTAACTCCTAAGAACTAACTCCTAACTCCTGATTTCAAACATGCCCATAACCACCACCAATTTCAACTTCCCCAACCAAACAGCAGTTTACCACGGCAAAGTGCGCGATGTTTACACCATTGATAACAAACTGCTTGTTATGGTTGCCAGCGACCGTATCTCGGCTTTTGATGTGATACTTCCGCGCCCTATTCCTTATAAAGGGCAAGTGCTTAATCAGATTGCGCAGCACTTTATGCACGCCACAAAACACCTTGTTCCTAATTGGGTTCTTGCTTCGCCCGACCCGGTTGTTACAGTTGGTAAACTGTGCACTCCCGTTCGTGTGGAGATGGTTATCCGTGGTTACCTGAGCGGACATTCATGGCGTGAATACACTGCAGGAAAACGCATCATCTGCGGAGTTGCTATGCCTGACGGAATGAAGGAGAACGATAAATTTCCTGAGCCCATTATTACGCCTGCTACAAAAGCCGATGAAGGTCATGATGAAGATATTTCACGTGAAGATATTTTGTCGCGGGGAATTGTTCCTGAAGAAGATTATTTATTGATGGAAAAATACACACGCCAGTTATTTGAGCGTGGTACAGAAATGGCGGCAGTAAAGGGTTTAATATTGGTTGATACAAAATATGAATTCGGAAAAGTTGACGGTGAAATTATTCTGATTGATGAAATTCATACGCCAGATTCATCACGCTATTTTTATGCAGAAGGTTATGTAGAAAGGCAGGCGAAAGGGGAAAAGCAAAAACAACTGTCAAAAGAGTTTGTGCGCGAATGGCTTATTGAAAATGGCTTTCAGGGTAAGGAAGGACAAACAGTTCCTGAGATGAGTGATGAATGGGTAAACGCTATTTCAGAACGCTATATTGAGTTGTATGAATATCTTACCGGAAATAAATTTGAAAAACCTTCGCAGGAAAATGTGATGGAAAGAGTAGAGCAGAATGTTGTGAAATATCTGGAAACTATCTCATCAGAGTAACAGTTCCAATCATGCTCTGCTGCCCGTTTTCATAAATTTTTCCGGGCCAAATCATACCGTTGCCAAATCGTGCTGAAATGTGCCAGATATAGGCACTTTGCGGCAAGACTTCACCTTTAAATACACCATCCCAACCTTCTGCAGGATGCCCGTTTTCAAGCTTTGTCGTTTCAAAAAGCAGATTACCCCAACCATCATAAATCTGTAAGTCATATGTTTCAAGCCCGGTTCCCTTCGGCAGAAAAATATTATACCCGTCACCGCCTCCTGCAACAAAAGCATTTGGAACCCACAGTCCGCTGAAGAAATCAACAAAAATATTATAGACAGCTGTGTCTATACAACCCCGGAAATCAGTGACAATAAGTGTAACAGGATAAGCACCGTAATTACCGTATTGGTGAGTAGGACTCATATCATTTGATGTATTTCCGTCACCAAAATTCCAGTGACTGCTAACGATAGGCGAACTGACGTTGGTGAAATTTGTTGTTCCGTCAATGTTTGGTTCGTTCACAACATGATAGGTAAAAGCCGCATCAGGATTTTGGAATACCGTTATTATATTAGGATAGAAAACAGAATCCATACAACCTCCTTGACCAATAACGGTAAGAGTAACACCATATATTCCTGGTAAATAATATGTATTGGTAGGATTGGAAGATGTGCTGCTGTTTCCGTCATGGAAATTCCATTCATAAGACAATGCATTCTCGGTAAGCGCTGAATTAAAAGTAATACTTAACGGCTGACAACCTTCAGTTGCTGAAACACTAAAATCAGCTCGGGGAATAGGATACACGTTGTAAACTGAAGAAGAAGTATCAGAACAACCGTATTGGTTAATTGCAATAAGCGTTACTAAATAATTGCCAACAGTATCGTATAAAACAGTTGGAGAAAAAACAGCAGCGCTGTCACCATTTCCAAATGTCCAGTTATAAATTGATGCGCCCGTTGAGGAATTTGTAAAGCTAACTGAAACAGGGTAGGTGCAGGATGAATCAGTAGTTGCTGAAAAACTGCTTACAGGTTTTGGAAATACAGTTGTTGAAGTAGTGGCAGTATCACTGCAACCGAAGTCTGAAGTAGTTATAAGAGTTATGTTATAAGTTCCGGGAGTGGCATAAATCTGTGAAGGGTTTTGTTGTGTTGAAGTATTTCCGTTGCCGAAAGACCATTGCCAGTTGTTTACAGTTCCGTTGCTGATAGTTGAACTATCATTAAAAATACTTACCTGATTGATACAAACATCTGCAACCGAAAATCCTGCAATAGGTAAAGAATGAATGGTAATCGTATGAGTAATACTATCGCTGCAACCTCCGGTTCCTGTTACCAAAAGGCTGACGTTGAAAGTGGAATCGTTAGCATAAAAGTGCGATGGATTTTGTGTAAAAAAAACTGTTCCGTCATCCAAATTCCAGTTCCATGAAACAATAGAGCCAGTTGCAATGCTGCTTTGGTCATAGAAAATGCTGGTATCATTTAAACACACATCGGCAACACTGAAAGCCGCAACGGGTATGGAATTAACAGTAACATCAGTGGTGTAAGTGTCATCGCATCCGTTTGTTGTTGACACATATAGTTGAACAGCGTAAGTTCCGCCCTGCGAGTAAAGGTGAGCAGGGTTTTGCAGCAATGAAGTATTGCTGTCACCAAAATCCCACGACCATATAATAAGACTGTCGCCACCATTCATTGAAAGGTCTGTAAACACTGTACTGTCGCCTTCACAAACTGTGCTGAATGAAAAATCTGCCGTGGCTGTATTGCCAACAGTTACGGTTACTGAATCAATGTTTGAACAAGCACCATCAGTAACTGTGACATAATATTTTGTTGTAGCAGCAGGCGAAGCCACAGGGTTGGCAATACCTGAATTACTCAGTCCTGCTGTGGGACTCCACGAATAAATACTTCCGCCTGAGGCAACTAATTGCGTAGAATCTTCTCGGCAGATAGTAACATCATTTCCGGCATCAACCACAAGCGGTGAAACCGAAATAGCACCCGAACCTTGTATAACAAAGCTGCAGCCATTGGCATCCTGAAGAATTAAAGAAGGAAAGAAATTCCCGGATTGATTGTAAACGTGCACTGTACTTTGTCCGTTACCAAGATTTCCATCACCAAAATCCCAGGTGTAGGTTGAGGCATTAGATGAGGCAGCATCAAATGAAACGGTGAATGGCAAACAACCTGCTGAATCGGGTGCAAACGTAAAGGTTCCTGTAGGTCCTGAAAGATTGATGATACCCGGCATCAGTACAGTATCTGTACATCCAAACGCATTTGTGGCAATTAAAGTAACATCAAATACTCCGGGAACGGTATAAACGTGTGCAGGATTTTGAAGTGTTGAAAATGAACCATCACCAAAAAACCATTGCCATGAAACAATGTTAACTGCAGAAAGGTCAGTAAAATTAACTAAGAGCGGAGGGCAGAAAGCAACCGTAGGAAATGCTGAAAATTGGGCAGTTGGTAAAGCAACATTGATATAATCAGTAAATATAACTGTACTGTCGCAACCATTTGAGTTTGCAGCAGAAAGCGAAACAGTATATATTCCGGTAGTAGAATAGGCATGAACAGGAACAGTATCTGTTGAAGTAGTTCCGTCACCAAAATCCCAGATAAAATTAACGGCATCGGGCGATGAAAGATTATTGAAGGTTATATCCTGGCCGTGACAAGCTGTTGTTTGTGAAGCAACAAAGTTGGGAGTAGGGTAGGGAATATAATTTACAAAATCAAATTTGGTGTTTGTATTGGTACAACCTGCATTATCATTGATAGTTAGTGTAACGTTAAAAGTTCCTGCATCCTGATAAATATGTGAAGGATTTTGCAGTGTTGAAGTTCCGCCATCCCCAAAATCCCAGTTCCAGGCCAATACACTTCCTAAGGGTGTTGAAAGGTCGGTAAAAGTTACTAGTAATGAATCACAGCCTGCGGTTGCAGTAATATCAAAATCAGGAATAGAGCCTGTAGCCACAATCATATCAATATTAATCAAGGTGTCAGTACACCCGTTAAGGTCAGTAATAATAAGACCTACGGTGTAATTTCCCTGAATAGAATAAATGTGCTGCGGGTTTTGTTCAACAGAGGTTGAACCATCGCCAAAATCCCAAAACCAGGCTACTGCATCGGTAGAGCTTTCAGTAAAATCAACTGTCAATGGCGCGCAGCCCGAAGTGTTTGCGCCAACAAAATTTGCAACAGGGTCTGTAATTGTAAAATTTTCTCTTTCAAAATCATTGCACGAAGTAGTATCACTTGTTACCGTAAGTTCTACCTCATAATAACCCGGAAGTGTGTAAGTATGCGAGGGTTCAAATACAGTGCTGGTAGGACTTCCATCACCAAAATCCCAGAGATAGGTATCAGCAGCTATTGAATTGTTTTGAAAAAAAACAGTGAAGGGAGTATCGCAGTTCAGTGTTGCTTCAAACTCAGCTACGGCAGGGCGTACATATATATAATTAGGAATTATCAGCGTATCGGTACAACCATTATTCAGTGCAATAAGTGTTATGGTGAAAAAACCGGTATCATTATAAGCATGAATAGGGTTTTGCTCTGTTGAATAAGTACCGTCACCAAAATTCCAACTCCAATCTGTAGCCTCAGATGAGAGGTCAGTAAACTGAACATCTTCACTTGGGCAAACTAAGTTTGGTACTCCTGTAAAATTAGCGCCCGGTGGGGTGTAAGCAAAAATTAGATTAGGTCGTACAAGCGTATCAATGCACCCGTTTGCATTTTCAATGATGAGTGTAATGGTGTAAATACCGGTATCGGTATACGTATGCTGAGGGTTTTGTAAGGTGGATGTAGCTCCGTCATCAAAATCCCACTGCCATGAAGTAATGGCTGAACCTGATGTACTTAAATCAGCAAAATTTACGGTAAGCGGAAGACAAAAACCATAAACATCGGGTTCAAAGTTGGCAGCTATTTCGTTCAGTTGTATAAATTGGGTTTGTGTAGTGGTAATGCTGCATCCGGTAGTATTGGTTACTGTAAGTGAAACATCATAATTTCCAAACGCATTGTACGATATCGTTGGGTTTTGCAGCCCTGAATAATTCCCACCGCCTAAATCCCACAAATAAGTGTACGGCCCACTACCTGTGGCATTTCCAGTAAAGTTTACTACAAAGGGAAGTTGACAGCCAACTGTTTGGTCGGCAGTAAAACTTACTGCCGGGGCATCGGCAACAGTAATGTAATTAACTAATAACAATGTATCACTGCAATTGCCTATATAGCTTGCAATCAATTGAACACTGTAAGTTCCGGGCGTGTTATAAGCATGAGCAGGGTTTTGATTGGTTGAAGTGTTTCCATCACCAAAGTCCCAGAGCCACGAAGCAGGAGTTGGGTTGGTTAAGTCAGTAAAATTTACAGGTGCATTGGCACAGACATTTGTTGATGCTACACTAAAGTTTACGTCTACTGAATCTACAACCGTAATGTAATTTGTTTGTGTTGATGTTGCCGAACAACCAATAGGGTCAGTGGCTGTGAGACTTACAGTGTAAACACCACTGCTTGTATAATTATGAGTTGGATTGGTTGCAGTTGAGGTTCCGGCATCACCAAAATTCCATTGGTAAGTTAGCGAACCGCTTCCCGATGAGGTATTTGTAAAACTCACTGTTTGCGGAACATCGCAACTGAAAAGAGGATCAGCTGTAAAACCAACCGTAGGAAAATTCCCGGTAACAGTAATGTAATTATTAATAGTAAGCTGAGTAAAACATCCGTTGGCATCGGTCAGCAGCAGGGTAACATTAAATGTTCCTGAGTTCGGATAGATATGAGATGGATTTTGGATGTTGCTGATTGTTCCGTCACCAAAATCCCAAACCCATGTTGCAATAGGTGATGACCCCGGTGTAGATAAGTCAGTAAAATCAACAGGAAGCGGAAAACATCCTTGTGTATTTGAAGCAGTAAAATTTGGTGTTGCCGGAGCAAATACTTCAATGTAATCGACCTTTGTTTCGGTATCGGTATCAGTTCCGTTGGTAGTAGTAAGTGTTACGGTGTAGAGGCCGGGGGTTATATAGGTTGCTGAAGGATTTTGTGATGTAGAAGTATTTCCGTTTCCAAGGTTCCAAGAATAGGTGAGGGTTCCGCTTCCTGTGCTCAGGTTATTGAACTGAACAATAAGCGGACCGCAGCCATCTGTATTAATGGCACTGAAATCTGCAGTTATCTGAGCAACCGATATTTGTGCAAGTAGGAGGAATAACGAAGCTAGGTATAGTTTCTTTTTCAACAAGCTATATTATTATATAGCGAAGCTATACGAAGAAATGGGATTTAGGTTATTCATCCTGCCAGTAGCTGTTTATGTATTTTCATCACCTGCGGAATCACCAGCGTTTTATCATCATTTACAATTACAAAATCACTGAGAGCAATTTTCTTTTCATCGTCCCATTGGTTGGCCATGCGGGCTGTTACTTCTTCAGCGGTAACATTATCGCGGTTTATTACCCGCTGTAGGCGCAGTTCTTTTGGTGCCGAAACTGTAATCACTTTATCAAGTCCTTTGTCGCCCCCGCTTTCAAACAGGATGGCGGCTTCTTTTAAAATATAAGGTTTGTCTGCGTGTTGCCTGAGCCAGTTTTTGCCATGCAGCCACACGGCAGGATGAATAACAGAGTTCAGTTCGTTCAGTTTATTTTTATCCTTAAAAACAATCTCCGCAATTTTTTTGCGATCGGCTTTGCCTTCGCTGTCATAAATATCTTTTCCGAAAAGTTCTGTGAGCCGTTGTTTCACCAGCGGTTCGGTGTTCATGATTGCCTTTGCCCAGTAATCGGCATTGTAAACGGGAATGCCCAGTTGCTCAAACACCTTGGCAACAGTGGTTTTTCCGCTTCCTATTCCTCCGGTTATTCCTATTTTAATCATAGTCGGTTCTATCGTCATGCTGAATTTGTTTCAGCATCTTAATTTTTGAGACCCTGAAACAAGTTCAGGGTGACGGTTATTTCTGAATTATATACTCTACACTTACCGGCTCCACCTTTACCGAGTTTACAAATGCAGGAGCGTTCAGCAATTCAACTTTTACTTTGTTACTCTTGCCCTTTGGCAGGTTCTTATAATTAAAGCCAACAGTAAACAGAGATGCATCTACTTTGTCATACATACTTAATCCTACAAGATAGGTAACTTTTACTTTTTCAGGATAAACCCTCAGGCGGCTTCCTTTAGGCAGATTGCGTACAGCAACAACAATTTCTTTGCTGCCTTCGGTATATTTTTCAACCGGAACAATCAACTTTACTGTTTCGGGCGAAAAGCTGACAGCCTCTGAGTTATCAGGCTTTTTAAAACCAAGTGTAATTACTTTTTTTTCGTCAGCATCTTTAATGTTTGTTGTTTCGGTTTCGGCAAACTGCATTTTTTCTACTATGCTTTTTGGCCCCACTACATTTACAAATTCAGGGTCTGTTTTAATGCTGTCCGATAGTCCGTACTGTTTCTGCAAAGTCATTGTTAAAGCCGGTTTCACACGAAGTTTGCGTTTCATCTTTTCAGCAAAATCAATATAAATAGTATCGGGTGAAATGCGCAGCACCTTTATTTTATCGCCCAGCTGTGCCGATATTTTTTCAAGCCTGTTATTGGTAAGCGTGTAATAAGCACCGTTGGTTTCACGCAGCTTTGACGGGGGTATTTCAAGCGTAAGAGTTTGTCCGCTGCCTTTTAGTTTATACCAAATCAGACTAAAACCAACAGCATTTACTTTTGCTGTAATGGTTTCGGGAAGGTGATTGGCTACTACTTTGCTTTTTGGAATTCCGTTGTAAATAACAGGAAACACAATATCGGTCTCATATTTTTCTGAAAGAGTTATAAGCACCCACAGCAGGCACGAAAGCAGCAAACACACTAAGTAAATAACCAGTTTGCGGTTGAGAATTACATCACCGCTGCCTGCCAGTTTTTGAAAAAATGTTTTTGGTGTTTCGGTCACGCTGTTTTAATTACGGGATAAAGATAGAAAAGGAAAATAAGAATGAAAAGAGGGGTTATGTCACCCTGAGCGTAGTCGAAGGGTAATTTATAATGGCACCTCGACTACGCTCGGTTTGACAACCCCGAAGCGAGGAATCTCCTTCCCTCGACCGTTTTTCACCCTTCTTTTTTTTCTTTTTTTTGGCATGAGTGTTAATTATTGGTTTTATGGGTTTAGTTAATAACAATGCATTAATTCACGTAAGTTAATGGTTTTACCGGTTAATAACCTGTTTAAAACCTGTTTCAAATGCGTGAATAAATACAGATGCAAAATCGTGCCTGCGTCTGCTTTCATGCTGTATGTTTGTATCAGCAGTTGAGAGATAAAGAGGGCCGGTTGTAAAAAGCCGGGTGATTGAAAAAAGTTCTTTGTAAAAAGTATTCGTTTCAGAAATCAGTATCAAGGCCGGGAAGGTTTCGCAAGAAAGCTGAACGGAAAGATGAAACAGAAACAAGGCATAAATCCATGTAATAAGGGATGAAGCCGATAAGTTTATTCCACTTGCTATACCGGTAACGGCAGAGATAAA
>CAMDBK010000052.1 GCA_945889235.1 Chitinophaga pinensis | reverse complement strand
AAAGGCGGTATGTCAAGCGGTCAGATTTGTTCTGATTTTTGGATAGACAAAGGTTTTCCATTGATACTAAGTCGGTATAAAAACAATCCTCTCCTAAACAGAAATAATTCTAATTTCAGCATCAAGGAGTAGTTGTTTACTATAAGATTAGTCAACTTATACTTCTGATAAAAGTGTAAGTTGCGAAAATCCTCTCCCAAATAATTAGTGCCGAAAAAAACGATTGATTTTCCGCTACATCCTCCCTTGTTTTAAGCACACCAAAAAAACGAGCAAGTGGAGATTCCGCGCAAAGTGTACCACCTATTCCGCGCTAAAGTAAAGCACTAATTCCGCGGCAAAGTGTACGGTCATTCTTCTTTACCTAACTTTGCTAATTCCCGAAATGATAAGATTGATTTCATTCTTTATTCTCCATCTTCCAGTTCTTCAACTGTCACCTCTGGTAATTCTAATGCCTTGATAGGCTGAATTGCGGAACCAGCTATACCTTTTATTGAATTATACATGTGGTTCGTGTTCAAAAGCACTTTCTGAATTTGTTTTTCTCTTTTTTTCCAATGCCCCATAATTGAACGCCTTTCTGAATTTAAGTCAGTTTGCATTTGTGTAAACCCTTCAACTATCGCCTCTACTTGCAGTCTAAATTCATTGCTTGTCAAAAAGTCATAAAGCATTACCATTTTTTCGCCTTTGTTCTCTTGCGCAGATACAACCGAGCTAAACTGAATAATACTTTCCCGTAGCACGGCACATAGTCCTTTAAATTCGTCATAAGAGCATACCCAAATGCCGTCCACAAGCCCCATTCTTTCCATCCCCTTTGGAAACATATCAGTTACTAAAACACCAATGTTTGCACCTTTATCCCTGATGTCGTTTCGGAATTTTTCTAACCAACTATTTTCAAATTTTTTTGTTCGTTTGCTCTCATAGTATATTGTTCCGCAATTTTGTCTTCCACGAGTATGAACTGTTTGTAGGCAATCAGCTCCTTTTTCGCCCTTTTTAATCTCTGTAATTGTATCAAGTGGAAAAGTGGCAGATAACCATTCCTCAATCCCAAGTTCCTGAACTTCTCCTTGTAATTGCATAGAACCCTGCTCTTGCTTGCGCTTCATTTCCTCTGTCAACTTTTTTTGGTCTTCGAGCTTCTTATGAAGTTCTGCGACTATTAGTTCATTCTTGTCCTGTTCACTTTTACGAATTTTTTCCTTCTCCTCAGTTATTTGCTGATTTAATTTTTTTGCGTTTTCAGCTTCCAGGCTGTCTTTTAGTTCGTTTTTTTCTCTTTTTATTTTTTCAATTTCAGCCTTTGTCCTGTTCAGCTCTTTTACCTGCTCTGACTTTTCCTGAAGCTCCTTCTCAATCAGTTCAATTCTTTCCGACTGCTCGCTTTGTATTTTTGTTTTTAGTTCCTTTTCAAGTGCTGCTTTCTCGCTCTTAACCTGAGTGCTTACTTTGTCGGCAATTAATTTGTCTTGTTCGCCTTTCTGTTGCTCAAAGTCCTGTTTTTGTTTCTCAAGTTTGCCGAACTCACTCTGGAATTTCTTCTTTTCTTCCGAAAGTTGAGCATTATACTTTTTCTTGTATTCTTCATCAAGCTGGTGAGCAATTACGTTGTTCACGTCAATTTCGTGTCCGCAGTTTGGGCAGGTGATTTTTGTTTCGTTTGTCATATTATTGTTGTCTATAAAAATGGCTCATTAAAAAATTAAAGAAGGGCTTTCACCCTTCTTCAATCAACACTAACCAATTAATCCTCGTTATTCTTTTTGCTTTTCTTTTTTCCGTCTTCTTTAATGAAGGTTTGAAATTCAGTAATATCAAACTTGTAGGAATCTAACTTTGGCTTATTTCCCAATATCTCGCTTTCAAAATCTTTGATTACCTCTGCCTTGTTGTAATGCTCTGTGAAGCGAATAACTTGGTCTAACATTAAAGTACAGAATTTGCTTCAAAAATTTATTATTGAAGATGGTTTTGAAATATAAATTTTCTGAATACGCACTTTTATATTTTTTAAATGTTTCACCAATGATTCACCTACCCTATTTAATTTATACACAAACGACTGATATTTATATAATTATATAATTAACGGAGATTCTCTCCGGGTCCACAAAATGAGTTCAGAACGAATCTAAAACTGATTCATTTTGAACTCATTTTTTTAGTCTTTTTGCTTTATCAATTCCGTCACAACCTTACTGGAAAGGACTAAATTTTATTACTTTGGTCCTATTGCATAACCGTTACATTTCCGGTGGTGATGAATTTATTGTTTTCGTATTCCATACCGGGCCATATGGTTCCGTCTTCAAAGGTGGCTTCTGCTTTCCAGATGTAGGCACCCTGCGGAACAACTGCTCCATGGTAATAACCATCCCATGATTCAACGGGTACACCATCTACCACTTTACTTGATTCCCAGAGCAGGTTACCCCATTTGTCAAATACCATACAATGATATGTTGCTACTCCAATACCTTTTGGCAGAAACAATCCGAAATCGCCATTGCCACCAACTATAAAGGCGTTAGGAATATACAATCCTTTGAAGAGTTTTACTTCTACATCATAGGTAGCCGTATCGGAACAACCCGCACCGCTGCTGGCAATTAAAGTAACGGTGTAGTTTCCGTTATCGGCATAATTGTTTACTGGGTTTTCAAAGGTTGAATTTTGTCCGTCACCAAAATCCCAGTCAAAGTTTGTTGCACCGATAGAAAGGTTGGTGAACTGAATTTGTCCGTCAGGATCAACCTGATTGAAATAATCCCAGCTGAAATCAGCTACCGGATTTTCAACCACTGTTAAATCTTCATCTCCTGTTCAGGGTGGAACTCCCGCAGAAAAAATCAGTGTAAAAATGAGTATTGCCGAACAATAGTTTTAAGAAAACATTCTGAGCGATTACGATCACAAAATTGGTGTAATCATTACCGCGACATATAATGTTTAATAAGTTTCCCGATAAAATAACCAATTACAGACAATGAAGTTATGAGAAGAATAACTAAAACTATTTTAGTTCTGTTTTCTTTTCTTTTATGTTTCTTTTGAAGATGGTACCATTGGTCTTCTTTAATTGAACTTAATTGTAGTTCTTCTGTTTCCGGAATAAATTCAAAAGGAACGTCAATAATAATATCCTCGTAATCCTGCCCTGTTTCCAGCAAATCTTCATCTTCTTTATCGTAATGCCAGAAAACTTTTACTTTGTTTCCTTTCTCTGAAATTGTTTGAAGTTTTTTAAAAAAACCAAGCAGGCATTTATAGGAAACAGTGTTAAAGTACACCATAAAAATTTTTACCTTGGTGGCAGAAACCGGATGCTTGGCATATTCCTCAATCCATTTCATAATGGGGTTAAAATATTCCAGAGGGTTCTCGGATGTTGAATTACCCATTATGCTCAACTCGCCATTTTTTGCATTAAAATAAACCTGCGGGGTGTTGGGCGTGTTATTGATTACCAGATTTTCCATTTTGTTGTGTAGTGTGCAAATTAACTAAATAATATTATTTCAAAACCGTAATTGTTCCTGTTGTAGATGTTTTATCTTCTGAAAGCCGCATTCCCTCCCATATTTTATTATTTTCAAAAACAGCACGTACTAACCAAATGTAAGCACCCTGCGGTACAAGTTGTCCGTTAAATCTTCCATCCCACCCTTCAGCAGGCCGTCCATTTTCTAATTTATTGCTTGTCCATAACAGGTTGCCCCATTTATCAAAAACAGAACAATCGTACTTTACAAGTCCTCTTCCTTTTGGCAGAAACAGACCGACATCACCATCAAACCCTGATATCAAGGCATTGGGCACAAATAAGCCATTGTCCATAGTAGGTTCTATATTGTCAGAAATGGTATCGGTGCAACCAAAGCCATTTTCTGCAACAAGTGTAATCACGTAGTTTCCTGAGTTCTGATACGTGTTTGCCGGGTTAGTTTCAGTTGAATGATTTCCATCTCCAAAACTCCATTGATAATTTTCTGCCCCTTGTGAACTGTTAGTAAAAAGAATTTTTCCGGATGGGTTATAAGGATCAGAATAATCCCATGTGAAAGAAGCCACAGGTACAGGAAAAACAGTTATAGGTGAGTTTATTGTTATAGAATCAGAACAACCGCCAGACCCTGTAATAACAAGAGATACAACATAACTTCCTGTTTCGGAATAACTATGAGAAGGATTACTTAATGAAGTAGTTTGAGTATCTCCGAAATTCCAGAAATATTGTAATGCTCCGTTTGATAAATCAGTAAAATCAACTGCAAGTGGTGGACATCCTGAAGTTGATGAAAGAGAAAATGCAGCAACAGGTTTTTCGTAAACAGTAAAAATATTCGAAGCAGTATCGGTGCAGCCAAAAGAATTTACTGCTACTAATACGATTGAAAAAGTTCCCGAATGATTATAAGTAATTACAGGTGAAAGCGTGTTGTAACTAGTTCCGTTATCATCATTCCAGTTATATTGTGTTGCTCCTGTACTGTTGTTAACTGTTAAAATTGTAACAGGATATTCACACGATTGAGTTTGACTTATTGAAAAGCCGGCAGATGGTGAAGGATAAACTGTTACTGGAATATTAGTATAAGAAGCAGTACAACCTTGTCCGTCAGTAACAGTAACATTTAATGTAAAAGCCTGTTGCGGAAAAACAGAAATGTTTGCTCCACTTTGTCCGCCTGACCATACATATAAATAACTACCGTTTCCACCGTTGGTATTTGCAGCAATGATTACTTCAGTTCCCGGGCAAACAGTAGCAGGATTTACAACAGTTACCGTTAATTCAGCTGGCTGGTTAATTGTAACAGAAAGTGTATCAGAACATCCGTTCGCATCAGTAATATTCAAGGCATAATTTCCTGAAATAACATTCTGTAAATTTTGTTCTGTGCTGCCATTTGACCATTGAAAATTGTAAGCAGGAACTCCTCCAGTTATTTGTATAACGGCTGAACCATCAGCAAGACCAAAGCAGGAAACATCGTTGACAGAAATTACAGTTGCATCAAGAAGCGTAGGATTAGTAAGCGATGTATCAGTAACTATTGTGCACCCATTTGCATCTGTTACAGTAACAGAATAATTTCCTGCTGTAAGATTTGAAAGTTGTTGAGTAGTTTGTCCTGTTGACCACAAATACGAGTAAGAAGGAACTCCACCACTGACAATGATTTCAGCCGAACCATCAGCTGAATTATTGCAAAAAGGATTTTGAATTTGAAATGAAGAAGTGATTATTGGAGTAGCATCAAGCTGAATAGTTGCCGAGGTGCTGCATCCGCTGTTGTCTGTTATAGTTACTGAATAGTTTCCTGCACTGAGATTGCTGATAGTTTGAACGGTTTCATTAGTTGACCAAAGAAAAGAGTAAGGTGCATTTCCACCTGAAACAGTTGTAGAAAGAGAACCATCTGCTGAATTATTACAACTGATTGTATACCCGTTATAGTCAGTCAAAGTTTGAATAGTTGCATCCAATGTTGAGGACTGTTGAATTACTATTGTAAGACTGTCTGAGCATCCGTTTGCATCAGAAACAACTACTGAATGATTTCCTGCCGGAAGTCCAGTTGACTGCGAAGTAGTTTCACCGTTTGACCACAAATATCCGTAAGGACTTACTCCTCCCGAAACGCTTACCGTTGCTGCTCCATTGCTTAATCCAAAACACGTAACATCTGTTACAGATGTTGTAGTTATATTAATTACTGTTGGCTCAGAAAGAACAATATTTTCTGTATGAGAACATCCGTTTGAATCAGTAACAGTTAAGGAATAATTTCCTGCGGCAAGTCCCGAAATATCTTCAACAGTGGAAACAAATCCTCCCGGCCCCGACCACAAATAATTATAAGATTCACAATCAGCACCACCTGAAAAATCAACATTAATACTTCCGTCAAACGCTCCATTGCAACTGATGTTTAACCCACCTGAATAAACAGATAATTGAGTGGATGTTATTGAAATTGGGTTCGGTTCTGTGAGCGTAATATTTCCGAAAGCAACACCACCGTTTGCATCTGTAACAACGAGTTGATAATTCCCGGAAGTTAATCCATTTAATGAGGAAGTTGTTTCTCCGCTGTCCCATAAATACTGGAAGGGCGTACAACCACCTGTTATAGTTGCTGCAATATTTCCATCAGCTGAACCTGTGCATGATATATTGAATCCACATTGATATAGCAATGGTTGCAATGAAACAGAAACCGGAATAGAAAGAACCTCAATATTAAACTGACATTGTGTAGTATTTCCTGATGGGTCGGTAACATCATAACTTACTGTTGTTATACCAACTGAAAAGGTATCAGCAGGAAGATGAGAACCGGTAACAGTGTAGCTGCAATTATCTGAAATAGTTGGGACTGTCCACACAACAGAAGCCAGGCACCCGGCAACGTTTGGCGTTATTTGTATATCGGCAGGACAGTTGGTTATTATTGGGTTGAGTGTGTCAAGTACATTAATATTTGCTGAACAGGAAGCGGAATCTCCGCTTGAATAAAACACAGTTAAATCAACAGTATTTGCGCCCAGATTTGAACAATCAAAATTTGTTTGTGATAATGTTATGGAAGCAATTCCGCACAATGAATTCAGGTTGGTAATAATATCTGTGTCGCTTACTGAAACTGTTCCGACAGTTGAAATATATGCAGATATATTTCCGCAGTTTGGCAACGGAGGATTGCTGTATTGAACTGAAACCACAGCAGAACAGGTTGCTGAATTTCCGCTTCCATCCGTAACAGTTAAAACAACTGTATTGTCGCCAAGATTGTTGCAATCAAAGGTGTTCGGACTTACTGTCATTGCAGCAATTCCGCAGTTATCACTTGAGCCGTTATTAATATCTGCTCCTGTAATACTTGCTGTGCCCAATGGATTTAAATACACTGTTATATTTTGACAAATTGCAATGGGTGCTGCATTATCAATCACCAGAATATTAACGGAAGCTGTATCTGTACAACCGTTTCCGTCTGTTACTGTAATTGTATTTATTCCCGCAGAAAGATTATTTACCGATGCGGTTGTTTGCAATCCCGGCTGCCATAAATATGAATAAACACCGGAGCCTCCGGATGCAACAGCTGTTGCTGTTCCGTTGTTATTTCCTGTACAGGCAACATTTGTGGAAGAGGAAATTATAACACTCGGATTTGAAAATTCAGTCACAATCCATATTGCAGAAGTTGTTGAACACCCATTGGAATTTGTAATTACAACCGTATAATTTCCTGCCGAAATTGCTGTGTATGTAGTTGCAGTTGCGCCACCAATAGTACTTCCGTTTAATTGCCATTGATACGAAGAAATTGTTCCTGAACCGGCAGTTGAGGTTGCAGCGGAAAGCAAGGCAGTGCTACCTGTACAAAAAGAATTATTGCCCGTAATTGTTGCAACAGGATTAGAATTTACAGTTACGTTAAAAGCCGAGGATGTTGCAGAACAACCAAAACTATTTGTAATTATAACAGTGTAGTTTCCTGTTACAGTTGCAGAATATGTTGCAGCAGTTGCACCACCAATATTACTTCCGTTCAGTTGCCATTGATAGGATGAAATTGTTCCTGAACCCGGTACAGAGCCGGCAGATGACAACACGGTGGTATTTCCGGCACAAATACTATTACTTCCTGTAATTGTTGCTGTTGGACTGTTGGATGAAGTTACCACAAACACCGCAGAAACAGTAGAACATGCATTGCTGTTTGTAACCACAACGGTATAATTCCCGGCAGCAGAAACAGTGTAAGTTGATGATGTTGCACCGCCAATATTACTTCCGTTCAGTTGCCATTGAAAAGAGGTAATACTTCCGGAGCCGGGCGTAGATGTTGCAGCTGATAACACTGTGTTAGTTCCTGTGCAGAAACTGTTGTTTCCCGTTATCAGTGCAGTTGGCGAACCCACAATACTAACAGTTGCAGTTGTACTTAATGAACATGTTCCGTTGCTGATAGTATGTGTTACGGTATAGGTTCCGGCAACTGCGTAAGTATGTGAAGCATTGACTGTATTCACTGTCGGACTGCTGTCACCAAAATCCCATGTATGATTAATTCCGGGAGCTGTTGAACCTGTATTGGTAAAAGAAAACGAATTTCCTGTCAGGCATTGTGTTGAGCCTCCTGCAACTGTAAAACCGGCTTGAATAACAGAAACAGTTTGTGTAAGATTTACTGTTTGTCCGTTGCAGGCATCACTAATAGTTACTGTGTAGGTTGTAGTTACAGCAGGTGAAACGGTGATGGAGTTACCTGAGCCACCGCCATTATTCCAGCTGTAAGTATAAGGTCCCTGACTTCCTGCTGCATTTGCAGTGAGTGTAATTGTTTCACCGAGACAAATGGTATCACCACCCGAAACACTTCCTGAAAGAACAGTGTTGTTATCAAGAATAGTTAGCGTAACTGTAGGCGGTGCAAGACAACTGCAACCCGAGCTTCCAAGACTTATTGTTACGGTTTGACTGCCTTCAACGCTGCCATCAAGCAAAGCGTTAATAGGTCTGGTTGTTGAATTTTGCCCGGCAGGAATAGTGATGGAGGTTGTTATAGTTGTATAATCTGTTCCGTTTGTTGCTGTTCCTGAAATGGTGTAGCTAACAACAACCGGCAAACTGTTGTCTGAACTGTCAAGTCTTGTAAATGTAAATCCGCCATTATCACAGCCTTCGTAAATGCTGTTGATATTATTGATAGTTCCCAACGCCACATCTGCAACTGCGCCTGCTGTAAAACTTCCTGCTTTCAGCAAAACTGCTGAATCAAAAATCCTGTCTAATGCATCAGCTATTGCTATTTTTATGTGGTATTGCTGACAAGGCTGAACAACTGCAAAAGCAGTCATTGGCGTTGTAAATCCATCGTATTGAACAGTAGTTCCACCGCAGTTATCAAAGTAGTACGCACAATTCACGCAAGGTCCGGCTGAAGGACAAACTGCTATGTATCCGTTGTTAATCGTGTTGATGGAGACCGGAGTAACTGTTCCAGGAATCTTTGCAATATTAGTTGGCGTTCCATAGCCCGGACCGGTGATAAAAAACGCTACGGGATCATTAAACAAACCAACATATTCGTTGTATTCCTCTGAAGCAAAAACATAATCAAACTGAATGGTATCTGAATAGGGGATAAAATCAAATTCCAGAATGCTGGCATCATATGTAGCCGTTCCTGCTAAAACGGTAAGTTGAGCATCTCCGGCTTGTGGTCCGTTAGATGTTGAACGGTTGGCTATGTTATTTGGTCCTATCGCATTATTTCCTCTCCCGTTAGTAAGAATAATTCCACTGTTTAAACCAATGTTTGAAGCAGTTCCGTTAAATGAACCTATTGCCCTGAAAACCCCTGTATATTGGATATTTGAAATGTTAATGCATGAATTAAGCAGCACATTGTTCACCAGATTATTAACATCTGTTTGGTTAGTTGCTTCCTGAATAGTTATCTGTGCCCGCAAAGGCTGGAAACTGAGAAAGAAAAGCAGGAAGGAAAGCAGGTTTTTAGCAAGCCAATGAACCCTTTTATTATTCCCTTGAAACACGTTTAATAACCCTGTAAAATTCTTTTCGCGCATTATATAGTGTGCATACGCTGAAAATGAAATAAAGTTTATTCATTTTCGTCATTGCGAGGGAGGAACGACCGAAGCAATCTCATAAATGAAATACAGAACACTAAAATGAGATTGCTTTGCCCCGCGAAAAGCGGGACTCGCAATGACGAACTACTTTCAACAAAAAGCTACTTTTGCCACTCACAAAATAAAAATCAATCTATGTTAGAATTCGGAAGTATTATCAACGGCAAACAGGAATTTTCAGGCGAATGGCACTCCATTCATAGCCCCTATACAGGGAAAGTGGTAGGACGTGTTTCCATGATTTCACCCAAAGAACTGGAAAAAGTCATTCAACAAACTCACGCCACAAAAATTCATCTCACCCGCTATGAGCGCTCCAATATTCTGAACAAAATGGCGGCTGTCATCGACACAAAGACTGATGAAATAGCCAAAATCATTACTGATGAAACCGGTTTATGCCTGAAAGACACAAAATATGAAGCCTCGCGTGTTAGTGATGTGCTGCGGTTTTCAGCTGCAAAAGCACTGGATGATGACTCAGAGGTTTTTCCTTGCGACATTACCAAAAATGGTCGTCCGCGCAGAATTTACACCACTCGTTATCCGTTGAATTTAATTTCAGCCATTACACCTTTCAATCATCCAATGAACCAGGTGGCGCATAAAATTGCTCCTGCAATTGCCACTAACAATACAGTCATTTTAAAACCTTCAGAAAAAGCTCCGCTTTGTGCTTATTATTTTGCTCAGTTAGCCCTTGATTGCGGCTTACCACCCAACATGCTCAATGTGGTGAACGGTCCCATCAAAGAAACCTGCGATATGCTGGTAACTCATCCCTTGGTGAGCATGGTTTCATTTACCGGAAGCAGTGCCGTTGGAAAACACATTGCACAAACAGCAGGCTACAAAAAATTAGTGTTGGAGTTAGGCGGAAGTTCCGCTTTTCTTGTTCTTCACGATGCTGACATTGATGAAGTAGTGGACATAACTATTGCAGGAACTTTCAAAAACTCAGCACAGCGCTGCACTGCAATCAGAAGAATTTTAGTTGATGAAGAAATTGCAGATGAATACGCAGAAAAACTTGCTGAAAAAGTGAGCAAAATAAAGTATGGAAATCCCTATGATGAGCATACCGAAATGGGTACAGTGATTAATGAAGCATCAGCCATTGAAATTGAAAAACGTATTAACGAAACCATTGCAGCAGGTGCAAAATTATTGTGCGGCAATAAAAGAGAGGGTGCATTGTTAGCCCCAACAGTCCTGGATTTTGCAAAAAATGATTTTCCCGTTTGTGCTAAAGAAACTTTTGGCCCCGTGGTTCCCATTATCCGTTTTAAAACGCTGACTGAAGCCATACAAATTGCCAACGATACACCTTACGGACTTTCAGGAGGAGTAATGAGTAACGACTGGCAATCTATTCAACGCGTAATTACTGAATTAGAAACCGGAACAGTAAACGTAAACGAAGCACCCAGCTACCGCTTGGAATGGACTCCTTTTGGTGGAGTAAAAGATTCCGGTTTAGGCTACAAAGAAGGTGTGATTGAAACCATGAAAGCCTTTACCCACGTGAAGACGTATTCGTTGCCGTGGGATGTTGCGTAAGTAAATGTCTTCTGCTCATCTCTTTCAGGTAAGATAAATCTAGCAGCGGCACATTCTCCTCCTTCGCAGTTTCATCCCACTCACGCATTTTTATGCTTAATGAAAACAGCGGGTCGTTTTCAAATTTTTCAGCTTCTTCCTTTGTCATTTTACCACCCTGAAATTCAAAAGTAGCTTTACTTGCAACAGAAAGTTTTTCATAATATTCAGGATGTTTAAAGCACAAATAGCGTTTAGCTTCTACATGATTTTCCATCAGCTTTGCAATCTTTTCAGAGAAACCTCTTTTGCGTAAATAATTTGCTCCAACTCGTTCGTGGCGCATCATTCCGTAACCACCCATATCATTCTTAGGGTCTTTTTTCGCACAGATATGCCCGATGTCGTGAAAGAAAGCAGCAAGAATTACTTCCTCATCATAACCTTCTTTTTCCGCTAATTGTGCGCTTTGTGATGCATGTTCTATCTGCGAAACCGGTTCACCGATATAATCATCGCTGCCATGCAATTCATAGAGTTTGAAAACTTCTTCGATTATTTTTTCGATGTTTTCCATTGAGGAGTCTCTGCTCCCTCTCCCTCGGAGAGGGCCGGGGTGAGGCTTTTAAATTCCATTGCTCAGAAAATCAAACAAATCAAAGTTGCGTGAATTTCCGCTGTCTAATTTTTGCTGGTATTCCGTATTTAGTTTGCGGTTAAATATCATCGGAACAATAGATGTATGCAAACTTCCGTGTGAGCGTAAACCTTCTTTTATTTTGTCCATATCATGCCACTCGCGTGCACGACCAATTGTAGTGCGTGCATCAGAAAGCAAAACCAACTCACCGATTTTATCAGGAGGAAGATTGAAACGCGTAGCAGCTTCTTCGTTAGTAAGAACCAATTCAACACCTTCTAATGATGAAATAATTTCCTTCGCTTTTCGTATATCTTTTTGTTGCAGGTAAACAGTTCCATAGCCGCCCAGCGCACCGTGATGAACTACGTAAGGGTCAGTAATCGGCAAAATAACACGTGAAGAAATATCGCCAACTTCTTTTAAAATTGTTTCAATAAACAGTACTTTCGGAGTTCCGTCAGGATTTGTTTTTCCCTGCATACCGTGGTCGGCAGTAACACCGATAATCGCACCTAACTTATCTAATTCGCCAAGCCAGTAATCAATTTTAGAAAGAAAATTATTTGCCTCTTCTGCGCCCGGAGGATATTTATGCTGCACAAAATCCGTTGTAGTAAGATAGAGCAAATCATAGTTCTCTCTTTTTAGTAAACGCACTCCCGCTTCAATTACATACACCGAAATATCGGGGTCGTAAATTCCGGGCTGCTCTTTTTCCATTAAGGATGTGGTAACTTTTTCAATTCCGTTTTCAGCAAGATTCGCTTTGTCGGCATACTCCGCTGAGAAACAAATTCCATTCAAATCTTTGCTCAGCATTTTGCGCAATTTATCTTTCGCAGTTACCACTGCCACTTTTTTATTGTGCTTGCTGAATTCGGAAAGTATTGTTGGAACCAATAAATCAGAAGGCTCATTCATCATTACTTCTTTGTCTGCTTTGCGGTCATACCAATAGTTTCCGCAAATCCCGTTTATATCGGGAGTGGTTCCGGTAACAATTGCCATATTGTTGGGATTGGTAAAAGAAGGTATAACGGAATGCACCAAACCCATGCTTCCGGTTTTTATAAATCGCTGAAGATTGGGCATTACGGAAGTTGCTGCTTCGTAATAATTCATGGAGGTTCCGTCCATGCAAATGCCCACCACGGGCACCGATTGTTCTTTATAGCTTCTTCCGTTTACAGTTATCATGCTTAAATTTTAAGCCGTAAAAGTAGTGGAAAGAATAAAGTAGATGTTGAGAGAAAAATAATTTTTACTGACAAAAATTATCAGTCCTTTTTTTCAGGAGTAGATGGTTTATCTTCTCCTCTTGAAGCTTTTTTGAATTCGTTGATTCCTTCACCAATGCCTTTCATTAGGCTTGGAATTTTTTTAGCTCCGAAAAGCAATATTATTACTGCAACTATTGCGAATATTTCCCACCCATTTAAATTTCCCATGATTTCTATTAAATTAATTATTAAGCAAAATTACACTTATTTTATTCGTAAATATCTTTTCTATGCCCCACTTTTCTAACCTCAACTATTTTTATGGTATCTTCAATCAGGTAAACTAC
>CAMDBK010000051.1 GCA_945889235.1 Chitinophaga pinensis | reverse complement strand
GGAGAGGGTTATACATTTCAGATTTTCTTATGTTTGCATCCCTTTTATTTTTTACAATTAGTTAAATCTTTATAAAATGTCACTGAATAAAATAGTTGAAATCCTTGGCAAAGATGCCGACAGCCTGCTGAAACACGAATGCAAAACAGTGGACAAAAACACGCTCACCCTTCCCGGTGGCGATTTTGTTGACCGCGTTTTCCGCGACAGCAACCGCAGCAATCAGGTATTGCGCAGCATCAATGCTCTTTATAATCACGGCAGATTGGGCGGAACAGGTTATGTTTCAATCTTGCCTGTTGACCAGGGAATTGAGCACAGCGCAGGTGCATCGTTTGCTCCTAATCCTGCTTTTTTTGACCCTGAAAATATTGTGAAACTTGCCATTGAAGGTGGCTGCAACGCTGTTGCTTCTACTTTTGGCGGACTTGCATTGTGCTCCAGAAAGTATGCACATAAAATTCCATTTATTGTAAAAATAAACCACAACGAGTTTCTGACTTACCCCAATAAATTTGACCAGATTATGTTTGGAACGGTAGAAGAAGCCTGGAACTTAGGTGCAGTTGCCGTTGGTGCTACTATCTATTTTGGTTCTGAGGAATCAGCACGACAGATTGTAGAAGTAGCTGAAGCTTTTGAACGGGCACATGAATTAGGAATGGCTACTATTCTTTGGTGCTACATGAGAAACAGTGGTTTCAAAAAAGATGGTGTTGATTATCACACGGCAGCCGATTTAACCGGACAAGCTAATCACCTTGGTGTTACCATTCAGGCAGATATTATCAAACAAAAATTACCTACAAACAATGGTGGTTATAATGCTTTGAATTTCGGTAAAACTCATAAAAAAGTTTACAGTGATTTGAGCAGCGACCACCCGATTGACCTTGCCCGTTATCAGGTACTTAATTGCTACAGCGGAAAAATCGGTTTGATTAATTCAGGCGGAGCATCAACAGGTGCGGCCCAAAGCGATTTGACCGAAGCGATTGCAACAGCAGTAATCAATAAACGTGCAGGCGGACATGGTTTGATTTCGGGAAGAAAAGCTTTCCAGAAACCAATGAAAGAAGGTATCAGTTTGTTGAACTCAATTCAGGATGTATATCTTGAAAAACAAATTACGATTGCATAAAAACAGAAATTAGATTTCAGATGTGAGATTTGAGATATTGATTACTTTTAATCCACAAATCACAAATTCACTAAATCACTAAATAAGTTGGCTGAAAAAGTAAGTTGGTTTAAACGTATTCGCGGAGGCATCACTACCTCAACACGTGAGAAAAAAGAAGCTCCTGAAGGGTTGTGGTATAAATGCTCTTCGTGCAAACATATAGTTGACACCAATGACAATGCTTCACATCTTTGGGTTTGCCAAAAGTGTAATCATCACCAGCGAATAGGTTCTGCAGAATATTTTGCAATATTATTTGACGATGGAAAATTCAAAGAGGTCAATGCCAATCTTGTTTCTGCCGACCCGCTTAATTTTACTGACACACAAAAATATACCGAGCGTTTAGCCGCTTCGGAAAAAAAAACAGGTTTGAAAGATGCCATATCAACTGCAACAGGAAAAATTGAAGGAAATGATGTAATGATTGCCTGCATGGATTTTACCTTTATCGGTGGTTCAATGGGCGCAGTTGTAGGTGAAAAAATTTCACGAGCTATTGATTGCTGCATTAAAAAGAAAACGCCATTGATTATTATCTCAAAATCAGGTGGGGCAAGGATGATGGAAGCTGCACACTCGCTGATGCAGATGGCTAAAACTTCTGTTAAACTTGCACAACTTGGCAAAGCAAAAATTCCTTATATCTCTTTAATCACTGACCCAACAACGGGGGGAGTTACCGCTTCTTACGCCATGCTTGGCGATTTGAATATTGCCGAGCCGGGTGCATTAATTGGCTTTGCCGGACCGCGCGTGGTAAGGGAAACCATAGGGAAAGATTTACCTAAAGATTTCCAGACTTCTGAGTTTTTACTGGAACATGGTTTTCTTGATTTTATTGTAGAACGGAAGAACCTGAAAAGCAGGCTCGCCCAAACGCTGAAGTTCTTTGCTGATTAATTTTTTCAGGGATGTTGGGTGTTAGGAATAAATTTCTACATTTGCACCCCTATAAAACGAAAAAACAAACAAAGACGCAAAAAGACGCATCATGTATTTAACAAAAGAAAAGAAACAAGAAGTTTTCAAAAAACACGGTAAATCAGCTAAAGACACAGGCTCTACCGAAGGACAGGCAGCATTATTCACACTAAGAATAAACCACCTGACCGAACACCTCAAAAAAAACCACAAAGATTTTGGCACGCAACGTGCGCTTGTAAACTTAGTAGGTAAACGCAACAGCATCCTTGGATACCTCAAAAACAAGGATATTGAAGCCTACAGAGAAGTCATCAAGAAACTCAAAATAAGGAAATAAATTCCGCAGATAATAGAAAAAAGGCAATTCTTAAATTGCCTTTTTTCGTTATTTGTTCATGTCACCCCGAGCGTAGCAGAGGGGCAATGATAAGGTGCTTCGACTACGCTCAGCTTGACAATAATTTAACAATTTAATAATTTAACACGTGAATATACTAACACAAACTATTACAATGGCTGATGGCAAAACCATCACTATTGAAACCGGCAAACTTGCCAAACAGGCTGATGGCTCTATCGTTCTCCGCACAGGAAACACCATGCTGCTTGCTACCGTTGTTTCCAACAAAGAAGCAAAACCGGGAACTGATTTCTTGCCCCTATCTGTTGATTACCAGGAAAAATATGCTGCCGTAGGAAGATTTCCCGGTGGTTTTTTTAAACGCGAAGCACGCTTATCTGAATATGAAATTCTGATTTCACGTATTGTTGACCGTGCATTGCGCCCGCTTTTCCCTAATGATTACCATGCGGATGTGCAGGTGATGATTTCCCTGATTTCTTCTGACAAAGATATTCTGCCAGATTCATTGGCAGGACTTGCTGCTTCGGCAGCAATCAGCATTTCTGATATTCCTTTCAACGGGCCTATTTCGGAAGTGCGTGTTGCTAAAATTGACGGAAAATATGTTGTAAACCCACTTCGCTCTGAAATGGCAAATGCAACGCTTGATATCATCGTTGCAGGTTCTCTGAAAGACATCAACATGGTGGAAGGCGAAATGAAAGAGGTTTCGGAAGATGAAATGATTGAAGCAATTAAAGTTGCTCACGAAGCCATTAAATTACAGTGCCAGGCTCAGGTGGAATTAGCAGCGAAGGTGGAGAAAAGCAAAGTGAAAAGAACTTATAATCACGAAGAAAGCGACCTTGAACTGCAAGCACAGATTGCAAAAGCAACCTACGATAAATGCTACGCAGTAGCAAAAAAAGGTAATCCAAATAAAACGGAGCGCAAAGCAGCTTTTGATGCTATTAAAGCAGAGTTTGTGGCAACACTTACACCGGAAGATGCAGCAGCGAAGAAAGCGCTTATCGGTAAATATTTCCATGATGTAGAAAAAGATGCCATCCGCGATTCGGTATTGAACGAACGGACACGTCTGGATGGTCGCAAGCTGGATGAAATACGCGCTATATGGAGTGAAGTGGATTACCTGCCTTCTGCGCACGGTTCTGCAATTTTCACTCGTGGTGAAACACAATCATTGACTACCGTTACATTGGGTAGCAAACAAGACGAACAAATTATTGACGGAGCTGTATTTGAAGGAAAAAACAATTTCCTGTTGCACTATAACTTCCCATCATTTTCAACCGGTGAGGCAAGACCTAACCGTGGTGTTGGAAGAAGAGAAGTAGGACACGGAAACCTTGCCATGCGCTCATTGAAACAAATGCTGCCAACAGCAGAAGAAAACCCTTACACGGTGCGTGTGGTTTCTGATATTCTGGAATCAAATGGTTCGTCTTCAATGGCGACTGTTTGTGCAGGGACACTGGCACTGATGGATGCAGGTATTAAATTGAAAAAACCGGTTTCGGGTATTGCAATGGGACTTATTGCTGACAGCACCGGTAAATATGCAGTATTGTCTGATATTCTTGGAGATGAAGACCATTTAGGTGATATGGATTTTAAAGTTACCGGAACAAAAGACGGTATCGTTGGCTGCCAGATGGATTTGAAAGTTGATGGATTGTCTTACGCAGTTTTGGCGGAAGCATTGCAACAGGCAAAACAAGGTCGTCTGCACATTTTGAATGAAATGGGCAAAACACTTGCTGCTCCGCGTGAAGATTACAAACCACATGCTCCGCGTGTAGTGAAGATGACAATTGCTAAAGATTTCATTGGTGCTATCATAGGGCCTGGAGGAAAAGTGATACAGGAAATGCAACGCGAAACCGGTGCTACCATTTCTATTGAAGAAGTAAACGGAATGGGTATCATTGATATTCTTGCCGATAACAAAGAAGCGATTGATAAAGTAGTTGCCAAAATCAAAGGCATTACTGCAAGCCCTGAAGTAGGCGAAATTTATAAAGGAAAAGTAAAATCTATTATGCCGTTTGGCGCCTTTGTAGAGATCATGCCCGGAAAAGACGGACTGCTGCACATCTCAGAAATTGAGCACCGCAGATTAGAAAAAGTAGAAGATGCCCTGAAAGAAGGTCAGGAAATTGAGGTGAAGCTGATTGAGGTTGATAAGAAAACCGGCAAGCTGAAACTTTCACGCAAGGTATTGTTACCTAAGCCTGAGAAAACTGCACAGGAGAATTAATCTCTGAATTATATTTGATAAAAAGGGGCGGAAATATTTCCGCCCCTTTTTTATTTCCGTTATATCAACTGTAAACTACTATTTCATTCCCAGTAGCTCGGCAACAGAAAATACATCATCAATTGCGAGAAAAGAGAGGTGTGCATCATCGATGATTTCGTAGTCCTTTTTTTGTTCTGTAGTTAGTTTCTTAATTGTAGGGAATTGGTCAAGGGGAACAAGAAAGGTTCTATCATTAGCCAAATGAATAAACATAATTGAACTGTTCAGAAACTCTACTGATTTTATCTTAGGTAGGTTTATAACTTCTGTGCTCATTTTCTTATTGCTTTAACAGGTTTATTATCATAAAATAACTCTAATTGTTTCAATAAATCTTCTTTGTTCTCTTCAATTAGTTTTTCAATTTCTTTCAATTCTTTTGGTGTAAAATCACCTTGCTTATTTTCGTCAAGCGTTATTTGAGGTTCTAACCAAAATTTACAACTCTTTTTATATCCTCTGTGGGCAAAAGTTACATGTATGTGCCTTCTTTTTTCTGAAATATCACTGCCATAAATAAGAAAAATATATCTGGCTAAAATCAAAAGTTTTCCCATCGCTCTTAGGTATGCTGCAACAAATTTAAGGTTTTATCTTTTGCTTACCCTCTAAAATATTTTCGTCCTTTTTTATTTTCGTTCAAGTAAAATTTTACTTTTAGCTGCCCGTTTCGCAGTAAATAAGACCAGCCAACCTTTTACAAACCTACTAAAATCAGGTATTTCACATGAGGCAGCTAAAAATAACCAAGCAGGTTACCAACCGCGAAAATGCATCACTCGATAAATATTTACAGGAAATAGGCAGGGTAGAACTCATTACAGCTGAAGAAGAAGTTACCCTTGCTCAGAAAATAAAAAAGGGTGATATAAAAGCCCTTGAAAAACTAACCAAAGCCAACCTGCGCTTTGTGGTTTCGGTGTCAAAGCAATACCAAAATCAGGGGTTGAGTTTGCCGGATTTGATTAATGAAGGCAACCTTGGACTAATTAAAGCTGCGCAGCGTTTTGATGAAACGCGTGGATTTAAGTTTATCTCTTATGCGGTGTGGTGGATTCGCCAGAGTATTTTGCAGGCGCTGGCTGAACAATCACGGATAGTGAGGCTTCCGCTGAATAAAATAGGTTCTATTAATAAAATTAACAAAGCATTTTCAAAGCTGGAACAGGAGTTTGAGCGTGAGCCAACGGTTGCCGAAATTGCCGAAATGCTTGATCTTACCGAAACGGAAGTTAAGGAAAGCATGAAAAATGCTGGACGTCACGTTTCCATGGACGCACCGTTGATAAACGGTGAAGACAGTAACATGTATGATGTGGTGAAGAGTGGTGACAGCCCTAGTCCCGAAGCGGGTTTGCTTACCGACTCACTTCGCAAGGAAATTGAGCGTGCCCTTACAACACTATCGGAGCGGGAGGCGGATGTGTTGCGATATTATTTCGGGTTGAATGAGAAGCATGCACTTACGCTGGAAGAAATAGGCGAAAAGTTTGACCTTACCCGTGAACGGGTGCGTCAGGTAAAGGAGAAAGCCCTTCGCAGATTGAAACATGTTTCAAGAAGTAAAATTTTGAAAACATATCTTGGGTAGTTTCAAGTTCAATGTTGAAAGTTTTAAAGTTCAATGTTCACACCAATTTAAACTTCTAACTTTGGACTTTGAACATTAAAACTTTGAACTAAAAACATGGCACTAATAGCACCTTCAATACTCTCAGCAGATTTCTCCAAGCTTCGTGAAGAAGTGGAAATGATTAACAGCAGCAATGCCGACTGGTTTCATGTGGATGTAATGGACGGGGTGTTTGTACCTAATATTTCGTTTGGGTTTCCGGTTATAAAGCAGGTGAAGAAGTACGCGAAGAAGCCCTTGGATGTACACCTGATGATTGTACAGCCCGAGCGTTATGTGCAGGAGTTTAAAGATGCCGGTGCTGATATTCTTACCGTGCATTTAGAGGCAAGTCCGCATTTGGACCGTACGCTGCAACTGATAAAAGCTGCAGGTATGCAGGCGGGGGTTGCTATAAATCCACATACTGCGATTAACCAATTAGAGGATATTATTACCGATATTGATTTGGTTTGCCTGATGAGTGTAAACCCCGGCTTTGGCGGACAAAAGTTTATTCCCGGCACCTTTTCTAAATTAGAGAAACTACGCAAACTGATTGACAGCACCGGCTCAAAAGCCCGCATTGAAATTGATGGCGGTGTGGGGAGCGGTAATGCTGCCGAGCTTATTAAAGCAGGGGCTGATGTACTGGTGGCAGGGAACTTCGTTTTTTCTTCGGCTAATCCGGTTGAGACGATTGCTTTACTTAAAAAGATTTAACCGCAAAGGCGCTAAGAGCGTAAAGGTTTTTTGTTTCTCGCAAAGGCGCAAAGAGCGCAGAGTATTTATACTCCCCTTACCTTTTCACTTATCTCAACCATTGCTTCGTTAAAAAGCAAAATATCTTCCACACTGTAGGTTGATGCAGATAATTGAAATTTGCGCCTTGGGTTTTGGGTTACAAAGATGTAGTATTCATCACCTCTTATTTCGTGCAGGGTAACGGAGGTAATATCGGCAATGGTGAAGGTAAAATCTACGGGACTAAGGAAATTGGAGGGGTCAAACCGGAGGCTTACCTTCTCATTATCTATGCTTAGGGTTGCTGCGGGGTAAACCCGCTTTGCCATCCAGACAGCGAAGATGCTGATGATACCCAGAAACGAAAAGATGGTAACAAATACCAGCCACTCGGGCATATCGGGGAGTACCTGCATGGCTTGTATAAAGGGCCAGGTAAGAAGGCCGGGCAGCACAATGGCTAACACTACTTTGTAGTTGCGACCGTAACGGACGGGGAAGGAGGATTGCATTCCCAAACCTACTAAAATAATGAATAACGAACAAGGAATTTAGAATTCCGAAGTAGTGTATTTACTTCTTCATTCGGTGTTCCTTGTTCGTTATTCATTATTCATCTTATTACTTCAAACTTCTTTACCCCCACCCCTTCTGCGGTTTGCAGGTGCAGGTAGTAGAGGCCGGTACTTAGTTGACTTACATCAATGGACAATGGATAATGGATAATTGATAATTGAAGAACCTTTTGTCCAAGTGTATTAGTAATTGTCAATTCTCCATTGTCCATTATCAATTCTGTATTCAGGTTTAGTGTGCTGCTTGCCGGGTTGGGGTAAATTGAAAAATCTACGGGCTTTGTATCAGGTGAATTGATTCCTACTCCGGGGTCAACGGTAAAGGTTATTGAATCGGTATCGTCAATAACAATACCGGGGGTGCAGGGTGCGGGACCTCCGCCTGAGGTGAGGGTAAGTACAAATGTATGGTTTCCGGCAGGCAGACTGCCAAGTTCAAAAGTATCTGTTGTGGAGCAGATAAACGTTAGCATACCCAGACAGTGGTGGGCATTGGCATCGGTTCTTACTCCGTTGGTTGTATGTCCCTGCTGGGTAACATCACAGCCGCCTGAGGTGAAGCTGAGGCTGGCAATTACTTTTACCGCATCATTGGTGGTGGGTGAAGCTGGGTCTGTATAAAAACCAAGTATGGTGCCCTGGGCAGAGCAATTGATAATTGATAATGGAGAATTGATAATTAAGAAAAGGAGGATTAGTTTTTTACTCATGATAAAATTGTTTTTTAATTTGAATTCGTGAGACTTCGTGTTCATGGCTATGCTTTTTGGTTACCCCAAACCTACAAAAAAAAATTACACAATAATTTCACCGCCATAGCGTTATTATAAAAAAACGGGGCCTGATATAGTGCGGGTCCCCATTATGTGTAACCCTAATTTTTGGTCTATGGAAAATCAGAAACAGGATGATTTGTATGTTGTGTTTCCCGCGCCCGGCAGCGGGCAGCCCGCTGCGGCTGATGGTGAGGCAGATTATTTTTTAGTGCGCACCTCTAAAACCGCCCTTTACTCCTTAAACCCTAAAACCATTATTGCTGCAGTTACTTTAAACAAATCAATTCTGCTGTATGTGCGCAGTGATTGGACAAGTTCATGTTACTACAAGTTACAGTTAAGAGATATTACCATGCAAACCCTGGCAAGCCGGTTAGTGGGCTATCCGTATTTACAATGCCACAAGCAATATCTTTTTAACCTGCTTTATTTTGCGGGTATTGACGGTGACGAAATATTGCTCAGCTTTAAAATTGATAAACGCATTTATGTTGGCCGCAGTTTTAAAAAACAGGTGCGTGCAGCACTTGAAATCTTTTTCAACCAAAAAACCTTTTTTTGGTTGTTGGGTAAACTTTAGGCGTAAATATCCTGCACAAAAAAGGTTGTTCGGTAGCGGTTGGGTTTTATGCCCTGCGGGGAATGTAATTTTGGTTGCAGAAAAAAACAATACGCCTCCTAATGTTAGGAGGTGGTTTGCAGAAAAAAACAATACACCTCCTAAGTTTAGGAGACAGACTACACATTAATTATTAACCCCTGAAAACCAAAAAAACATGATTGAATTAGCAAAATATTTCCGAATCCTGTTTATGAGTGTGCGTATAACAGATGAGCGGCTTAAAGATTTTTGTGAAAGCCATATTCAGCGTTTAACTGCCAACAATCCGGGCGGTGTTTTTACCACCATACTTAACAATATCACCACTGCCTATAACAGCTTTTTTGGCGACATGAGCAGCGAAAGCCTGAACCTTGCGGTGCAGGAAGGTAAAACCATAGCCATGAATGCCAGTCGCATTGCACTGGAACAAAACCTGAGCGAAAACGAAAAACTGATTGCCTACACCTACCGCAACGCCCCCGAAACGTATGAAGAATTTTATCCACTTGGCCTTACCGAATACCAGAATGCAGACCTTCCCACCCTTGAAACCATTAGTGAACGCTATAAAACAGTATTGGCAAGCCATTCAGCCGATTTTCCTGCCGGCTTTGTAACCGATTACAATACCTTTCAGGGATTATTTAAAACCAACCGCGCTGCCCAAACCACCGCCAAAGGCAATGTGGCAGCTGAGCGCAGCGACCTTGCCACCACCCGCCCCGCCCTTGCCCTGCAACTGACTACCAACTTGCTTACCATTGCCCTGCAATACGTGGGTGACGAAAGCAAAGCCGATGTCTATTTTGACCAAAGCATACTAAACGCAGCCTTTAAAGAAAGCGAACGCAAAGTAGCCGCTAACCTTGACCCCGGTGAAACCAAAAACCTGTTTGACAACATTACCAAACCCGAAGTAGAACTAAAAGGCAAAAATGATGGTTTCTCAGAGTTATATATCGGCTTTAAAGCCACCCCCGAAGAAGCTTGCAACCTGAGCGACAGAAAAGTAAACCCCGGTGAAGAAGGCATAGCCATTGCAGCCGAACTGGGCTGGACCAGCGAAAAACGTTTCCTTAACATCACCAACCTTAGTGGCCTTACTGGAAGTTTTGTGGTGGAGAAGATTTAAAATTGTAGGGGCGGAGTTCACCCTCGCCCTTAAGAAACAAACCCTGAAGTTTTTAAAAACCTTCAGGGTTTTTGTTTTATTATAGCTAACTAAAATCACGAAACTATTAATCCCCAACCTAAAGGTCAGGGATTCATAACATCGCATCAAATACCGGGTTTTAGCCCCATTCTTCTTTGCTTGCTTAACCCGAATTCAGGTTAAATATAAAATTGTATTTACCACAATAGAGCTTTCACGTTTTTCAATAAAAAGGCAAAGATTTTATTAAAACAGTTTTCATATTTCACCTTTTATTTTTCCAGAAAATGTGGTGTGTTTAATCAGCAAACAACGGAAACTTGCTCATCATTTTGTTCACCTCTTTTTTCACGGTGTTCAGCACCTTTTCATTTTCAGTGTTCATCAGCACTTTATCAATCAGGTCAACAATTTTTGGAATATGTTTTTCTTTCAGTCCGCGCGTAGTGATGGCTGCTGTACCCACTCGAAAACCTGAAGTGATGAACGGTGATTTATCATCAAACGGAACCATGTTTTTGTTTACAGTGATGTCGGCTTTTACCAACGTATTTTCTGCCACTTTTCCGTTCAGGTTTTTGCTGCGCAGGTCAATCAACATACTGTGATTATCGGTTCCACCTGAAACTACATGATAACCTTTGCTCATAAATTCTTTTGCCATCAGTTGTGAGTTCTTCACTACCTGAATGCAATATTTCAAATAGGCATCACTAAGCGCTTCCTGAAAAGCAACTGCTTTCGCAGCAATCACGTGTTCCAGCGGTCCGCCTTGTATTCCGGGAAACACTGCACCATTCAAAACTGCCGACATCATTTTAATTTCTCCTTTTGGCGTTTTATGTCCCATAGGATTTTCAAAATCTTTGCCCATCATAATAATTCCGCCTCTTGGTCCGCGCAACGTTTTGTGTGTTGTAGAAGTCACAATATGGCAATGCGGCATAGGGTCGTTCAAAATTCCGCGAGCGATTAATCCTGCAGGGTGAGCAATATCCGCCAATAATAATGCGCCAACTTTATCTGCAATTTTGCGCATGCGTTTAAAATCCCAGTCGCGCGAGTGTGCCGAAGCCCCTGCAATAATCAGTTTTGGTTTTTCACGGACAGCAGTTTTTTCCATCGCATCGTAATCCACTCTTCCATTTTCTTTTTTCACGCCATAAAAAACAGGCTGATATAACAAGCCGGAATAATTCACCGAAGAACCGTGCGATAAATGTCCGCCCATGGACAAATCCAGTCCAAGAATTTTGTCACCGGGCTTTAAAACTGCAAGCATCACAGCAGCATTTGCCTGTGCGCCTGAGTGCGGCTGCACATTCGCGAATTCTGCATTGAACAAGGTCTTCAGGCGGTCAATAGCCAATTGCTCCACAATATCCACTACCTCGCAACCGCCATAATAACGCTTGCCGGGATACCCCTCTGCATATTTATTAGTAAGCACCGAACCCATTGCTTTCATCACATCATCACTCACATAATTTTCCGATGCTATGAGTTCAATTCCCACTGTCTGGCGGTGGCGTTCTTTTCTGATTAAATCAAAAATGGCTGTGTCTTTTTTCATGTTTTTATATTGACTTATTGGTGTTCACCGCAGATTACTCAGATTTTCACAAGATTAATCTGAGGCAATCTGTGTAATCTGTGGTGAATGATTTTCCTTTTTATACTTTCGCACGGCAGCAAAAGTATTACAAGCTATAATGATATGAAGAACAGGATAACAGAACTTTTCAACATTAAATACCCCATAATTCAAGCAGGAATGATTTGGTGCAGCGGCTGGCGTTTAGCCTCGGCTGTTAGTAACAGTGGCGGACTTGGTTTGCTGGGCGCTGGTTCCATGTATCCTGATGTTCTGCGTGAACACATTCAGAAATGCAAGACAGCAACCGACAAACCTTTTGGTGTGAATGTACCTTTGCTTTATCCTGACATTAAACAATTGATGGATATTATTGTCGAGGAAAAAGTTCCTGTTGTTTTTACCTCAGCGGGAAGCCCGAAAACATGGACAGGCTTTCTGCACGAACACAAAATAAAGGTAGTGCATGTAGTATCCAGCGCCAAGTTTGCCTTGAAAAGCCAGGAAGCCGGAGTTGATGCAGTAGTGGCAGAAGGCTTTGAAGCAGGTGGGCACAACGGAAGAGAAGAAACAACCACACTTTGTTTGATACCGATGGTAAAGGAAGCGATTACAATTCCATTGATGGCAGCCGGAGGAATTGCTTCGGGAAGAGCAATGCTTGCAGCAATGGCATTGGGCGCTGACGGAGTGCAGGTGGGAAGTCGTTTTGCTGCAACCGTTGAATCATCGGCACACGAAAATTTTAAGAACAAAATTGTAGAGACTGAAGAAGGTGGAACATTGCTGACAATGAAAAAATTAGTTCCGGTCCGTTTGATAAAAAACAAATTCTTTGAACAGGTGCAGGATGCCGAAAACCGCTCTGCATCATTGGATGAGATGGTTCAATTGCTTGGAAGAGCTCGTGCTAAGAAAGGAATGTTTGAAGGCGATTTAGATGAAGGTGAACTGGAAATAGGACAAATTGCGGGCTACATTCACGATGTAAAACCTGCCGCACAAGTGGTGGAAGAAATGATAAAAGAATACAACGAAGCAAAAGCTGAGTTGAACAAAACAGAGTTCTGATTTACTCCCAAATCTCCTTAAACAAAAACTCAAGTGAGCACTCACTTAAACCGAAAATAAATTTGTCTTTGGTAGTTTTCAAAACAAGAGCATATTTATTTTTTTTCAGTTCATAAACTTCAGCGGTTTTTGTTTTAGGGTCAACAATAACGTAAAATTTCACTTTCTGCTTTTCATAAAGACGAAACTTTACATTTCTATCTTTCATTCCTGTTGCCGGAGAAAGAATTTCAAATAAAAGTGAAGGGGCAAAATCAAGATAGTTTTCTTTCAGTTTTTTATTTCCGCAAATAACAAGCGCATCAGGCTGAACAACTGTTTCCTCATTTATTTTCCAATCCAAAGGCATGTAAGCTCTGCAATGAGCACATTTTTTTGTTTCTCTTCTCAGCTGTTCAACAATTGCTGAATTTATATCCTGATGCCTTACAGAAGGTAGTGGCGCCATAGCAAATACAGTCCCGTCAATGATTTCCCATTGACCATCCCAGTTGAGATAATCGCTGTAAGTGTATTTAGGAAACTCATGCGGTC
>CAMDBK010000050.1 GCA_945889235.1 Chitinophaga pinensis | reverse complement strand
GTATAATCACTTGAAAAGCCTGTATTACCTTGATTAAAATCACCGTTTACTACAAGGTTTCCGCTCGGACCTGAAACCGTAACGGTATACGTTGTAGTCTGTGATGGACAGGCAAGAGGGTTGGCAATATTCGGGTCGTCAAGACCTGTTGACGGTGACCATAAAAATGTTAAACCTCCGCTGGCTGCAAGCTGCACACATTGTCCGGCACATATTGCCGTATCTGGTCCAACATCAATTACCGGAGGAGGATTAATTGTAACTGTTACCGAATCTACTCCGGAGCATCCTGCAGAATCAACAACCGTTACATAATAAGTTGTAGTAACAAGTGGAGTTGCTATGGGGTTGGCAATATTCGGATCACTTAATCCTGTTATTGGTGTCCAAGTGTAAGAAATACCTCCCGATGCATTCAACTGAACGCCATCACCCAGACAGATTGCAGCATCGCCACTGGCTGTAGCTGTAAGTGTATCAATTAACGTTAAGTTAAGAATTGAAGTATCGGCACAACCTGTCTGGTTATCTGATGCAACAAGGGTTACAACATAACTTCCTATGTTTCCGTAAGTATGATTTGGTGCTTGCTGGTTAGATGTTCCTCCATCACCAAAATTCCATGAATAATTTGTTGCACCCTGACTGTTATTAGTGAACTGAACAAAATTTCCGCACTGAATATTTGGCGTAAAGAATGAAGAAATTACCTGAACATTGCAATTGGCAACTGTAAACTGGAAATCACGCTGAACGGTATTAATAATTACTCCGTTACGCACTTCACTTACACAGACTCCAACAACAAAAGTTCCTATTGTATTTGGTGTTACAATTAACTGACCTGTATTTGGATTGATGGTTAGGGGTTGTGTTCCGCCCATCATATCATTTAAGTTGTATGGGTTTGTCCATGTTACATAACCATATGGGGGTGGGTCAGGAGTAAAATTATTTCCTCCGGGTGTATTTGCATCCAGTCCATCATGCGGTGTGCAAAGTGAATACACTAACTGGTCACCATCGGGGTCTGTTGCACTGTGGTCAAAAACAAATTGCAAACCTGAACAGAGGTAAAGCGGTGGCAGGTTGGTGAATCTTGCACTGCTGTTATTTCCAACCTGGGTGGCGTTAGGAATTTGCGTATAAAACGTAGAGCCAACATCACCGGGTGTTTGTATATTTTGGATAACGGCATTTCGGCAGCAACGCTGGTAAGCCATCTGATATCCACCGGCAATGGGTGGTAAGGTAACCACATCAGTATAGGTTGTTACTTCAGTACAAACATTGGTAGGAGCTGTTGTACAGGGGTTATTAATCGTTCCGGGAATTTGAGTGATTGTACCCAACGTCATAGGAACAGTAGTAATAAGATTGTTGTTAATGTCAAAAACACCCACTACCGCAGGGTCATCAAAAGGTGCTTGTCCGCCAAAACAATCACGATAAACGGTGAGGTGAATTCGGTATTGATTACCCCCGAGATATTCATAGGTAAGAGTTCCGCCTACAATGTGAGTTGCAAAACTTTCAATGCTGATTGCTGAAAGTAGTACTGCGAGCGATAAGATTTGTAGATATTTTTTCAAGGTTTAGGTATTTAAATGGGGTTGAAAAACTTTCATATTTCAAGGAAACAATATTAAAAAATATATTGAAACAAGATATTCTTCTTTTATAAATATAATTAACTTTTAAGTTTTCATTAATATTCAGGGTTTGCCTTCTCCGTTATCTTCCTGTTTCAGGAAAGTGCCATCAAAGTTCCAGTACTTCCATATTCCCTGCTTAACATCAAGGGCATAATAGCCTTCACTTTCATGCTGTCCGTTATCGTGGTAAGTAATCCACATTCCGTATTTTTTTCCATTGTAAAAATTACCTTCCTGTTGTTTTATTCCGCTTTCATAATAGAATACCCATTTACCGTTTTCCACGCCTTCTATAAGGTTTCCTTGTGATTTTAACTTGCCGTTTTTATACCAGTTTTTGCTTTCACCAAAAGGTACATTGTCAACATAAATGGTTTCACTTTGCTGGCTGCCATCTTCGTACCATGCCTTCCAGACACCATTTTTCAGTCCTTCTGTAAATTGCCCGTTCATGCGGGTTCTGCCTGAATTATAAAAAGCGGAAAATGCACCCTGAGGTACACCATTTTTAAAGTTATACTCTTCTACCATTTGTCCGTTCATGTCATAATCACGGTAGAGGCCGTCCTGCACATCCTCAACATAATGAGAAAGTGTCCACATTTTTCCGTTTTCATACCACTCGGTCCATTTGCTTTGTTTCTTTCCGTCATAATAATCGCCTTCCGTCATCTTGTTTCCACTCTCATAAAACTCTTGCCATGTTCCGCTTTTCTTTCCATCCACATAATTGCAGGTAGACTTAAGTTTTCCGCTGGGGTAATATTCTTTTTTTATTTGAGCGTGGGAGAGAAACGTAAACAGTAAACAGAAAGCGGTAAGCTGTAGCCTATTCATAAACTTTTTCGTTTACTTTTTTTCCGTTTTCGTAAAATTCTTCGCGCATGAGGTTTCCGTCAATGTACCAGTGCGTCCAGGTTCCGTTGAGTATATCTTCTTTGTATTCCATTTCTTCTTTTTTTTGTACTTCATCGTACCAGCCTGTCCATTTTCCTTCTTTTTTTCCGTCTTTCAGGTAGCCTTCAAAGGTGAGGATTCCGTTTACATCGTAATATTTAAAAAGGCCGTTTTCAAGATTATTTACATAGGCTCCTTCTTTCATGGGCTTTCCGTTTTCAGCATAAAGGCTAAAAATTCCGTAGAGTGAGCTGTCTGAAAAACTGTATTCACTTTTGAGGTTTCCACTGGGATAATACGTGGTTTCTTTTACCAGTTCATTCTTCTTTCCCTGATAATTAAAAACATGTTTGGTTGAATCAGCATCGTAGCTGATTACTTCTGTAATTTTGTTGTTGGTAGTACAGGAAGGGAGTAAACAGTAAGTAGTAAGCAGTAGGCAGCAAGTAAGAAAACGAGAATTGATGACTGATAATTGATAATTGCGCATTGCTGCCTGCCTGATTTTTTTAGGGTGGTAAAAATAAGAATTATTACTTCACGCTCATCACCAAATCATCTGCGCTTACCAAGGTTCCGGCTGCAAGGAAAATTTTGTCAATTATTATTTCATCGTGCGCTGTAATGGTGGTTTCCATTTTCATGGCTTCAATAACAAAAAGGGGTTCATTCTTTTTTACCGTCTCGCCTGCTTTTACAAACAATTTGCTCAGCAAGCCTTGCAGCGGAGCGCCAATGTGTTTAGGGTTTTGCTTGTCGGCCTTGAAGTTTTCGTGCTTGGTAATGTTGAGTGAACGGTTTGCGATTTCAATATTGCGGGTTTGTCCGTTCATTTTAAAAAACACGGTACACATGCCATTTTCGTCTGGTGCACCAACTGAAAGCAAGCGGATGATTACATACTTCCCCTCTCCTATTTCCACTTCGCATTCTTCACGCAATTCCAAACCATAAAAAAAGTTTTTAGTAGGGATTTTTGACACATCACCATATTCCTGCTTCTTCTTGTAATAGTCTTCAAAAACTTTTGGATAAAATTTCCAGGAAAGAAAGTCAGTGAGGTCCAGCGTTCCATCAAATTTGATAAGGAATTTATCAAACTCATTTTCAAAATCAACGGGTTTTAAATGCTCATTCGGCCTATCGTTGTAAGGTATTTCATCTTTCAGAATAATGCGTTGTAACTCTTTAGGAAAGCCTCCGGGCGGCTGACCAATATCACCACGGAAGTACGATTTTACTGATTCCGGAAACGAAATCTGGTCGCCTTTTGTCATTACATCTTCCACTGAAAATCCATTGCTGACAAGGAACTGCGCCATATCACCAACAACTTTAGAACTTGGTGTAACTTTAATTACATCACCAAACAATTCGTTAACAGATGCATACATTTCTTTTATTTCTTCAAACTTATCACCTAAGCCAAGTGCAATTGCCTGTGGTTTTAAATTAGAATATTGTCCGCCCGGAATTTCATTAATAAATACCTCAGCAGTGCTTGCTTTTAAACCACTTTCAAACGGATAATAATACTCGCGCACATCCTCAAAATAGGTGGAGAATTTGTTCAGCTTTTTGATGTCAATTTTGTTTTCGCGCTCGTGAAACTTCATCATTTCCACAATGGAGTTAAAGTTTGGTTGTGAAGTCAAACCCGACAAACCGCCCAATGCTACATCAATTACATCCACACCGGCTTCAATTGCTTTCAAATAAGTTGCGGGTTGAAGTGAAGAAGTATCGTGCGTATGCAAATGTATCGGCAACTTCACCGTTGACTTCAGCGCAGTTATTAATTCCGTTGCTGCATACGGCTTCAGCAAACCTGCCATGTCTTTGATGGCGAGAATATGCGCTCCTGCATTTTCAATATCTTTCGCTAATTGCAGATAATATTCTAGCGTGTATTTGGTTTTACTTTTGTCAAGAATATCGCCTGTATAACAGATTGCACCTTCTGCAATACCGCCTGTATTTTTACGCACATACTCAATGCATGGCGCCATGCTTTTCATCCAGTTCAGCGAATCGAAAATGCGAAAAATATCCACTCCTGTTTCCCATGATTTTTCTACGAATTTTTCAATCAGGTTATCGGGATAGGCTGCATAACCAACACCATTTGAACCACGTATCAACATTTGCAGCAGAATATTTGGAATTGCTTTGCGCAATTGTGATAAACGCTCCCAGGGATCGGCATACAAAAAGCGCATGCTCACATCAAAAGTAGCTCCGCCCCACACTTCCATACTGAAGACCTCAGGGTGATTTTTTGCATAACTCTCTGCCACTTTCATTAAATCATAAGTGCGCATGCGTGTTGCCAGCAAACTCTGATGCGCATCACGGAAGGTTGTATCGGTATAATGAATCACTTTCTCCGCCTTCAGCCACTCTGCAAATTTATCGGGACCTAAATCGGTGAGAATATCTTTTGTGCCTTTTTTATAAGGTTCAAAACGCTTATATTCGGGAACCACAGGCGTTGGAAAAACCTTATTAGTATCTTTCACTTTCACATCGGGATGCCCGTTTACCACAACATCTCCAAGGTAACGCATCAGCTTGGTTCCTCTATCCTGTCCGCGCTTGAATTTAAAAAGCTCAGGCGTATTTTTTATAAAGTCAACTGTAACTTTTCCCTGTGTAAAATCTTTGTGATTGATAATATTTTCAAGGAAAAGAATATTTGTTTTAACACCACGAATACGAAACTCCTGTAAACATCTTGTCATCTTTCGCGCTGCGCCATCCAAGGTTCTTGAGTGCGCACAAACCTTGGCAAGTAATGAATCAAAGAAGGGACTGATTTGTACCCCTGGATAAACGCTACCTACATCTAAGCGAATTCCAAAACCGGATGCTGTTCTAAAAGCTATCACTGTTCCGTAATCGGGTTTAAAATCGCTGCTTGGATCTTCAGCCGTAATGCGGCATTGAATAGCATAACCATTTAATGTTACAGCACTTTGGTCGGGAATTGCAATTTCATCTTCATACAATTTATAGCCCATTGCAATGCGTACTTGCAACTTTACAATATCAATACCTGTTACCATTTCGGTAACGGTATGCTCCACTTGTATGCGCGGATTTACTTCAATGAAATAAATATTATTTTTTTCATCTACGAGAAATTCCACGGTGCCGACATTATTATACTTCACCGCTTTTGCAATTCGGATAGCATATTCATACAATTTGGTTTTCACGCTTTGTGCTAGACCAAAAGATGGAGCCACTTCTACCACCTTCTGAAACCTGCGCTGCACCGAGCAATCGCGCTCATACATATGAATGGTGTTGCCTTCGTTATCAGCAACAATTTGTATTTCAATATGGCGTGGATTCTCAACAAATTTTTCAATAAAAATGGTGTCATCACCAAACGCATTTTTTGCTTCACGCTTTGCTTCAGGAAAAGCTTTTTCCAATTCTTCCGCATTACGCACTACTCGCATCCCACGACCACCTCCACCGGCAGCAGCTTTTACCATTACAGGAAAACCAATGCGCTTAGCTTCGCTCTGAGCAATTACAGAATCAGTTAAATCAATTTTGTTACTTTCTATAATAGGTATGTCGGCTTTCACCGCCACTTTTTTTGCCGAAACTTTATCGCCCAGTTTCATCATCACTTCAGGGCGCGGACCAATCCAAACAATTCCATTCTCCTCGCATTTCCTTGCAAACTCAGCGTTTTCAGAAAGAAATCCATAACCCGGATGAATGGCATCTACATTCTTTTCCTTTGCAAGATTTATAATTTCATCAATATCTAAATACGGTTTCAACGGCTCGTTATTCGGACCAATCTGGTAAGCCTCATCCGATTTAAAACGATGTTGAGAATAACGGTCTTCGTAAGTATAGATAGCAACTGTGCGCATTTTCAATTCTACCAAAGCCCGCAAGAGGCGGATGGCAATTTCGCCCCGGTTAGCTACAAGAACTTTTTTAATCTGCATAGTTTGCGTTGAAATTTCTTCGGGCAAAAGTATCTTTTTTCCGACATGAAATTTATTCAAATATACTTTCTAATTTAGCGCCCCGAAAAACAATTAATCCAAAAAAATAAAATGAAAGTTACCGTAGTAGGAGCAGGCAATGTGGGCGCCACCTGTGCCGATGTTTTAGCTCAAAAAGATATTGTAAACGAAGTTGTACTGGTTGATATTAAACCAAATTTTGCAGAAGGTAAAGCGCTTGATATCTGGCAAACTGCTCCAATTAATCTTTATGACACGCGCACAATTGGCGTTACCAATGATTATTCAAGAACAGCAGGTTCAGAAGTAGTTGTCATCACTTCAGGGCTTCCGCGCAAACCGGGAATGACCCGCGATGATTTAATTGCAACCAACGCGGGAATTGTAAAGTCAGTTACCGAAAACGTAATTAAATATTCGCCTGACGCAAAAATAATTGTCGTTTCAAACCCGCTGGATGTAATGACTTACTGCGCTTATCTTACCGCAAAAGTTAATTCTTCAAAAGTGTTTGGAATGGCGGGAATATTGGATACTGCCCGCTATCGCGCTTTCCTTGCAACAGAAATCGGTTGCTCACCAAAAGATATTCAAGCTGTATTGATGGGCGGACATGGTGACACCATGGTTCCGCTGCCACGCTATACTACTGTTGCCGGAATTCCGGTTACTGAATTAGTTGCAAAAGATAAACTGGATGCAATTATTCAACGTGCAAAAACCGGTGGTGGTGAAATCGTAAACCTGTTAGGAACCTCTGCATGGTATGCTCCTGGCGCTGCTGCTGCACAAATGGTTGAAGCAATTGTTCGCGACCAGAAAAGAATTTACCCTGTGTGTGCCTGGTTGAATGGTGAGTATGGTTTAAAAGATATTTACCTTGGAGTGCCTGTAATACTTGGCAAAAACGGAATTGAAAAAATTATTGAATTGCAACTGAATGCCGAAGAAAAAGAATTACTCAACGCCTCTGCAAAAGCGGTGAAAGAAGTAATGGATGTACTCGACAACATGAAAGTTGTTGCCTGATTTTTTACCAACTTTCCGAAAGTTTAAAACTTTCGGAAAGTTCAAAAAAAGCATCTCGCTTTACGGGATGCTTTTTAGTTTAAAACAAAAAGAATGACAGAACAAATTCCGCTGAAATTTTTAACCATTGAAGGTGACGGAACTCATTTGCTGATTACAGTAAAAATAAACGGAAAGAAAGCTAATATGCTGGTGGATACCGGAGCTTCACGAACCGTGTTTGATATAAACCGTATTTCAAAATTTACTAAAAAAAAGAAATTCGGTAAAAACCAACAACTCAGCACCGGCCTTGGAACCAACACTATGCAAAGCCATAATACTGTTTTAAATAAACTTCAAATCGGGAAATTGAAAATTGAAAATTTTGAAGCCATTCTGCTTGACCTGAAACATGTAAATGAAAGTTATGAAAAGATTGGCTTAGGTGCTATTGACGGAGTTCTTGGTGGTGAAATTTTAGTCAATTTTAAAGCAGTGATTGATTACGGAAAGAAACAGATGAAACTTAAAGCATAATTTTACACATGTTCAATTCCTGTTTCTTGGTTCTTAATTCTTGCTTCTGATTATGGTTGTAGTAATAGATTATGGTATGGGAAACCTTGGCTCAGTTTCCAACATCATTAAAAAGGTGGGGCATACCTGTACCGTTACATCCGATTTACAACTGATTGAGAAAGCAGAAAAACTAATTCTTCCCGGAGTTGGTGCATTCGACAATGGCATGGAAAACCTTAACCGACTTGGCATTTCAGAAGTTATTACTAAAAAAGTTTTACAGGGTAAAACTCCAATACTGGGAATTTGTTTGGGCGCTCAACTCATGCTTGAATCAAGTGAAGAAGGAAAACTATCCGGACTAAATTGGGTTAAAGGAAAAGTGATAAAATTTCGTTTTGAAGAAAAACAAATCAATGAGCGCATTCCACACATGGGTTGGAATCAGGTGAAGATAAAAAAACAGAATCCGGTTTTCAATAATATGTATGAAAACCCGAAATTTTATTTTGTGCATTCTTATCATTTTCAATTAGACAATAAGGAAGACACCCTCACAACAACAGATTACGGTTATGAATTTGCATCCGGATTTTCAAAAGAAAATATAACAGGCTTGCAATTTCATCCTGAGAAAAGTCACAAATACGGAATGTTGGTTTACAAGAATTTTTTAGAAAATTAATCAAGTACTGCCACGAATTTCACGAATTAACACGAATTGATTAGTGAAAATTAGTGAAATTAGTGGCTAAAAACAATGCGGAAAAACATTAGAGTAATTCCTGTTCTATTGAGCGACAGCGAGGGAAGCCTTGTAAAGACAAGGAAATTCAAAGACCCCGTTTACATAGGCGACCCATTTAATGCGGTAAAGATTTTTAATGAAAAGGAAGTTGACGAGCTTATTTATCTTGACATCACCGCAAGTGCACAAAAACGCAAACCAAATATCTCTTACATTTCTGAACTGGCTTCGGAATGCTTTATGCCTTTGTGCTATGGTGGCGGAATTACAACAATTGAAGAAATAAAAGCCATCCTGAAAGCAGGAGTTGAAAAGGTTTCGCTCAATGCTTCAAATTTCAGCAACATAAATTTATTGAAAGAAGGAGCGGACAAATTCGGAAGTTCGGCAATGGTTGCCGGAATTGATGTAAAGACAAATTTGTTTGGCAAACATTATGTTTACAATCATGCCGAAAAAAAACTCACTACCCATACCCCTGCCGAATTTGCTGCTTACTTAGCAAAAAATGGTGCCGGTGAAATTCTTCTCAACTCAGTTGACCGCGACAGCGCAATGGAAGGCTACGATTCAGCTTTAATTAAGTCAGTTGCACAGGCTGTAAACGTTCCGCTGATTGTTTGTGGTGGTGCAGGTAAAGTTGCCGACTTTAAAAATGCGTTAGATGCAGGAGCCTCTGCTCTGGCAGCGGGGAGCATGTTTGTTTTTCAGGGAAAACACCGGGCGGTGCTGATTAATTATCCAACTCAAAAAGAGTTGGTTAGTCTGGTTTAATCAAGTTGTAAATTATTCCTTTAAACCGGTTGTAGATACTTGTAAGAGTAGCAGTATAGTTTTTTGAATTCAACGGATCTGCTTTAAATGCAGCCCAACTCAACTTTAAGAAATTACCATACTGTTTTAAAGCAATTGCTCCGTTTGCCTTTATTCTAAAGGCTTTTGAAGGCTCATCCCGAAATTCTTTTTCAAATTTTTCTTCCAATGACTTTAATTCAGTTTCATGCTCTCCATCAAGTAAATATTCATTTGTCAGAATAAATCGACTGCGGATTTCATGAATAATATCATGAATATAAATCGTGCATGGCGCAGTATTATTCACTTTAACAGCACTGTTGTGAATGCGATATAAATAAAGTTCATCATTTATATGCTTTCCTTTCCCTTTGCAAACAGCACGAAAAAACCATTCATAATCCTCCCCTCCCAGCCTATTGAAATACTCGTGATACAAACCGATTTCTTTCAGCAAATCATTTTTCAGCATAATGGTGGCGCCACACAAAAGCGCTTCATAATCCGCATCAGTTCTGAATTTTTCATAATCAATAGCCCATTTGCGTGACATAATTTTCTTCCCTTCTGAATCAATCATCACAGAATTACTGGTACAGATTCCAAGTTCTTTGTCTTTTAAAAATTCGTTCACTTGTTTCTCAATTCTACCGGGAACCGAGATATCATCAGCATCCTGAAACGTAACAAACTCGCCTTTGCACAGTGACAAAAGTTTGTTGCAGGTTTTTAAATATCCTTGATTTGTATCGTTGTGATAAAACGAAATTCTTGAATCTTTGAAAGAAGAAAGAATTTCTTTTGTTCTGTCTGTTGAGCAATCATCAGCAATCAGCAACTCGAAGTTTTTGTAAGTCTGCGAAAGAATACTACTGACCGATTCGGCAATATATTTTTCTGCATTATACGCAGGCATCACAATACTTACAAGTGGCTGCTGCATATCCTACCTGTTTTTTATTTTTCGTGCAAAATTAATTACAGGAGTAGGAATCAATAACACTTTTGCCAGCAATGAAACGTAATTTCCATCAACCGGGTAGCCGTTTTTTCGTGCATACAACAAACACTTCCGACAGTTTTCATAGTCAGCAAGTGTATAATATTCAGTTGCAAAACGCACAGCGAAATAGGCAAAGAGCAATTCAGGATTTATAACTCCTTCATGCCAAGTATTTTTGTAATTCTTGTTTATCTCATGTTTCAAAACAAAATTTTTCAAAAAATCAGGAGCCTTAAATTGGTTGAAATTTGAGAGATACAATGCATAATCGTCTTTTCTGAAAAGATGATGAAGGCTAACGGATTTCGATTCTTCGTGTAAACGAAATGAGGAAAGTGTATTGTTTGTAAACCTCACTTTATCTGTTCCAAATCTGAACAGGAAGCGATACCATAATTCCATATCCATTGAATGACTCAATGATGTGTTTACACAATTTCCAATCTCACGAATGGCTTGCAGACTGTAGAATTGCGAGGGTTGTCCCATTCCGGGCTTTGCAATTGTCTTTTCTGCACTCTGGAAAAAACTTGTGTAGGTTGTGTCTATTGTTTCTGCAAAATTTCCATCATTAAAAGTTCTGCAAACACCGTTGAAAGAAAGAATATCGTTTTCAGAAAAAGCTTTCCCAACTTCATTCAGTGCACCCTTTTCAAGCAAATCATCTGAGTTCAGCCAGTTGAAAACATCGCCTGTGGCACGTTGCAAACCTTTATTTATCGCATCGCTTTGACCTTTATCTTTTTCACTAACCCAAAACGAGAGTTGCTTTTCATATTTCTTAATTACTTCAACAGTTGCATCGCTGCTTCCCCCGTCAATAATGATGTATTCAAGATTAGGGTAATCTTGTTCAAGTACCGACAAAATGGTTTGTTCAATATACCTTCCTTGATTGAATGAAGGGGTAATAATGGTTATTCGAGGGAGATTAGACACCGATTAAATAAATATTTTCAGCGCGTTAAATTATGTTATTATTTTTGAACCTTTCTAAAAAGCCGCTATGCCCGATACTAATGAATGGACAGAAGTCATAAGCCCCAGGACTTCTCTGCTTGATTTGAAGCTTGGCGAACTTTGGAAATACCGCGACCTGATTGTGATTTTTGCAAGGCGCGATATTATATCTTCCTATAAACAAACTATTCTTGGCCCGCTCTGGTTTGTGATTCAGCCTATCATAACAAGTCTCCTTTTTACAATTGTTTTCGGGAATATTGCCAAAATGAGTACAGAAGGAATTGATGCTTTTCTTTTTTTCTTAGCAAGCAATATCTGCTGGTCTTATTTTTCAAGTTCATTGAATGGTAACGCAAATATTTTTGTCAACAATGCCGGTATTTTCGGAAAAGTTTATTTTCCCCGGCTTGCCGCACCAATATCTACAACTCTTTCAAATTTTTTCAGATTGATTATTCAATTGGCTTTATTTATTGTAATTTATCTCTATTACTATTATGTATTAGGTGACACTTCAGTACATCCCAACTTACACCTGTTATTAGTTCCATATCTATTGCTGCTGATGACTTTTCTGGGTCTTGGAATGGGAATTATTGTTTCATCTCTAACTACAAAATATCGTGATTTTACAAACCTGATGGGTTTTGGAGTAACGCTGTTGATGTATATCTCAGCCGTTATTTTTCCTGTTTCAAGTTTACCTGAAAAACTAAAATTTTACATTCAGTTCAATCCCATGGCAGCAATTATGGAATCATTTCGCTACGCTTTTTTCGGTCAGGGCTCGTATGATTTTTTTCAACTTGCATATTCAACTGCTTTTGCACTTATTATATTTTTCATAGGGCTAATAGTGTTTAACAGAGTTGAGAAAAATTTCATGGATACCGTTTAAAAAATGTTGGAAACAGTAATAAAAGTTGAAAATGTAAGTAAGCTGTATAAGTTGGGCTATGTTGGTTCAGGCACATTCCGTGACGATATAAAATATTTTTTTGACAAAGTGCGTGGCAAAAAAAATGAAGCTGAATTAATTGCTGAAACAAATGACCGTGAAATAAAAGGTGACAGCGAATATGTATGGGCATTAAAGGACATAAACTTTGAAGTGAAACGCGGTGAAATATGGGGCGTAATCGGAAAAAACGGAGCCGGGAAATCAACGCTTTTGAAAATACTTTCAAAAATTACATCTCCAACGGAAGGCATGGTAAAATATAAAGGCAGAATAGCAAGTTTACTTGAGGTAGGTACTGGGTTTCACGGAGAATTAACAGGGCGTGAAAATATTTTTTTGAATGGTGCGGTGCTGGGAATGACAAAAGCAGAAATAAAATCAAAGTTTGATGAAATTGTGGATTTTGCAGGAGTGGAGCGGTATGTAGATACTCCCGTAAAACGCTATTCATCGGGAATGACTGTCAGGCTTGGGTTTGCAGTGGCTGCACATCTTGAACCAGAAATATTAATTGTTGATGAAGTGCTTGCTGTTGGCGATGCCGAATTTCAGAAAAAGGCAATCGGAAAAATGCAGGACATTAGCGCTGGTGGCGGAAGAACGGTGTTGTTTGTTAGTCACAACATGGCTTCAGTGCGAAAAATATGCAACAAAGGTTTGCTCATGCGTAATGGCAAAGTTGCCATGATAGACGAAATTGAACGTGTAGTTGATAATTATTTATCGAGTGAAGCAAGACAGGTTTTCAAGCAGGAATGGGAACTGAAAACCGCTCCCGGAAATGATTCTGTAAAAATAAAAAAGGTGGAAGTGAGAAGTTCTGCAGCAGCAAAACTGGAAAATTTTGATGTGAAAACTCCGTTGGAAATAACTATGCAGTTTCACAACCTTAT
>CAMDBK010000049.1 GCA_945889235.1 Chitinophaga pinensis | reverse complement strand
TTACACCTCTGTCTTCGCGGTGTGTCTGCTTTACAAATTCTTCCTGAATGTGTGCCGAAAGTTCTATGCTTTGATTAAGAAATGCGCTTTGCATCATGGTTAGTGCAATAATACTTTCAGCAGAATTAGGGTCAAAACCTTCGTACTTTGTTTCGTAATCATCTTCCATGAAAATTACAGAGTTTTCCTGTTGAGCAATCAACAGGTTTTCTTCTGTTTTATGAAGACCTAACGCAAATGTTTCGGGGCCGCTGGCACCCAAATTTTTTGCTGCATTACAATGCACAGAAATAAATAAATCGGCATTTGCGGCATTGGCAATTTTTGCGCGTTCATCAAGACCTATAAATACATCTTTATCGCGGGTGTATATCACATTTATTTCAGGAAACTCAGCCTTAATCAACTCGCCAAGTTTAAGTGCGACTGAAAGTGCAACATTTTTTTCGGTCACTTTATATCTGCCTGTTCCAAGGTTCCCCGGGTCTTTTCCGCCATGCCCTGCATCAATAACAATAGTTTTTATTTTATAACCACCGCCAGGAAGCAATGTCCATGCGCTGGAAAAAAAAGAAGCTAAAACAATAATAAGTGAAACTATGCGTTTATTCACAGATGTAGATTGTCTGAAATGTGCAGGTTAAGTACCTTTTTGCGTTCATAAAAATATGTAGTTTTGCCCGTTCTGAAAATAACGTCATTCCTGCAAAAATAGTATAAATTGCATTTGCATAAATCATTGTATTTTATTGTTTTTTCAACAGTACTCGGTTTGTTTGTACAAACTGCTAACGCTCAGGCTTTGAAGTCGGGTATTCAATTTGAGAATGACAGCGCTACACAATATAATAGTACTCATGATGCACAGATTATTCCCGATACTGTTCCGGTTAAAAAAGATACAGTTATAATAGTTAAGAAAGCGCCAGAGGGATTTCTGAAATCAAAAGTACATTACACGGCAGATGATTCCATTCGTTTTGCGGTAAAGGAAAAGAAGGTTTACCTCTTTGGGAATGCGGATATTACTTACGAGGAAATTAATCTGAAAGCCGCTTATGTTATTCTTGACTGGAACACAAATACAGTATATGCAATTGGTGTTGCAGACAGTGCCGGAAAAATTCAAGGCGACCCAGTGTTTACTGAAGGTGCGCAAACATTCAGAACAAAGGAAATCACCTACAACTTTGAAACAAAAAAAGGAAAAATAAAGGAAGTAATTACCACTGAAGGTGAAGGACATATTCATGGTGAGATTGTAAAAAAAGTAGAAGATGATAATTATTTCATACGCAAAGGTGGTTATACAACCTGCGATTTGGATGACCCGCATTTTTTGATTGCATCCAATAAACTGAAAGTCATACCTAATGATAAAGTAGTTACAGGCCCGGCTTACCTTACTATTGAAGATGTTCCCATGCCCTTTGTTTTGCCATTTGGTTTTTTCCCGAATAAGAAAGACAGAACCACCGGACTGAAATTACCGGCTTACGGTGAATCGCCCACACTTGGTTTTTTTCTGAAAGAAGGCGGTTATTATTTTTCACTCGGAAAAAAAGTGGATTTATTGCTCGTAGGCGATATTTACTCGAAAGGTAGCTATGGAGCAAAGGTTGTATCCAATTATAAACAACGCTACAAATATTCTGGGAATATACAATTGAGTTATGCCAGCGTCAGAGAAGGATATAAAGATTTTCCGAACTATTCGGTGAATAACAATTTTTTTGTGCGCTGGAAACACACCCAAGATCCGAAAGCCCGTCCTAACAGCACATTTTCGGCAGATGTAAATGCCGGAAGCCGCAACAATTTTAAAAATGGAACAACAAGCAATGCGCAGAATTTTTTGACCAATACGTTTCAGAGTAATATCTCGTGGAGCAAATCGTGGGCGGGAACACCGTTTAACCTTTCAACAAGTATGGCGCACAGTCAGAATACGTTGAATAAAACGGTTGATTTAACTTTGCCGCAGGTTGCGTTTACTGTGAACAGGATTTATCCGTTCAAAAGGAAAATTGCTGTCGGAAAATCACGTTGGTATGAGAAAATAGGAACAAGCGCAACCTTGGATTTGAAAAACTCTGTTCACACTTCCGATTCACTTTTTCTCAGAACCGAAACTTTTAACAACATGGTAAACGGGGCACAGCTTTCAGTTCCCATATCTACACAATTTAAAGTGCTGAAGTATTTTAACATCACACCTACATTTAACAGTAATGCAAGATTGTATTTTCAGACTATTAGGAAATACTGGAATAATGAAACACAAACTGCAGTTACCGATACCTTGCAGGATATACGGGTAAATGGTGATTACAGTGTGAATGCAAACATTAATACTATTATTTATGGTATGTTTAAGTTTAAGAAAGGAAAAGTACAGGCTATTCGTCATGTGATGACTCCAAATGTTGGGTTCACTTACCGTCCTGATTTCGGCACGAATCAATATGGTTATTATGGTTCGGGTGGAGCACTTACTTCTTATTCTATCTATAATATTGGTTACGGAGCGCCACCTTCGGGTGAAACAGGTTCAATCAGTTTTAGTCTGAACAACAATCTGGAGATGAAAGTGAAAACACCAAAAGATACGGTGAGCTCAACCAAAAAAATTCCGATTTTTGATGTGCTGTCCATTGGTGGTTCTTACAACTTTTTTGCAGATTCTCTAAAGCTTTCCGACTTTTCATTAAGCGCAAGAACAACCATTTTAAAAGCAATAAATGTTGTATTTTCGTCAACACTTACTCCCTATGTTTTAGATTCACTGAACAGAAAAATTGATACTTATCGATGGGAGGCAAAAAAAGGCTGGCTAAAACTAACCAATGCTTCACTTGCAGTTGGGTTTAGTTTGAACAGACAGGGAAACCAACAGCGTAACAGCAATAAAGGTACAGAAGCCGAGCAAAATATGGTGAATGCTTATCCCGACCAGTTTATTGATTTTAATATTCCGTGGCAGTTTTCTGCTAACTATAATGTAACTTACAATGCATTGTTGAAAGAAAAAAATGTAACACAAGCCTTGAGTTTCAATGGTAATATTAATCTAACTCCAAAGTGGAAATTAGGCTTTAATTCGGGTTATGATTTTGTGTCGAAAAAGTTGACACAAACCAATCTTAATATTTATCGTGATCTGCATTGCTGGCAGGCTACATTTACATGGGTTCCGTTCGGAACGATACAAAGTTACAGTATTGATATTAACGTAAAATCTTCCATTCTTCAGGACTTAAAACTGTCGCGCAAACGCGACTGGTATGACTTTTAAAACATGAGAAATATTGTTAAAAAATATATGATAGAAGGCGATGCACTTACAGCATGGCTCATTCTGAAAGCACCGCTACTTGTTGCTTTTATTTATTCGTTTCAAGCTGTTAAATGGAATCAGCAAGGAATTACAACTACAGTTTTCTTTTTTCCTTACGTGTTTTTACTTTTTAAAAATTTATGGCTGGAAGTTTTGCATGAAGAGCTTTTGTCAAAACTGAAATTTGCCTTTCCTGCCGGCAGGCAGGAAAGCTGGCTTGAAATTGAAGTCAATAAAAAACTATTCAGAATTACCCGATTTATAATAGCAGCACTTGCTATAGCAGAGTTGTATCTAATTCCTGCCGTGATGAATTCCCCTTCACGGCCAAGCCTTTCAGATATACCTGTTATGATGCTTGTAGCTGTAGCATTGGTTTTAACGCTGTCACTTTTTATTTTTCAGCATAGGTTTGCAAAACATATCGCTAAACTATTGCATGTTTTGGAAACCAAACGAAAGTTTGACCAGCTCAAAGAGTTTGATAAGAATCACAGCATGAGAATATGGAGTCCTGTTGCTTTCAGGAAATGCCACCACCGAATAAAATCCATATTGAAAAAGGTGTAATTTCACCACCTCAAATTTTTTTGACAAACTATGTCAGTCTTTAAAACCAAAATAAACCGCAATTCGGACAGCTATAAAAATAATCTTGCATTGATGCAGGATAAGATAATAGAGTTGGGCGGAAAAATGCAGGAAGCGCTTTTTCAGGGTGAGGAAAAATACCTTGCCCGTACCAAAAAAGCAGGAAGATTATTAGCGCGTGAGCGCATTGAGTTATTGCTCGACCGCGATTCGCCTTTCATGGAATTATGCCCCTTGGCAGGCTGGGGCATGGATGGATTTGGTCCGGGCGGCACCATTGTTTGCGGTATCGGATTTGTGAGCGGAAGACTTTGTTTAATTAACTCCAATGTAGGCACTATCAAAGGCGGAGCAATTGATTATGCAACGTTACAGAAAGGTATGCGTTGTGGCGAAATAGCTTTTGAGAATCGTTTGCCCATGATTAACATGGTGGAAAGTGCAGGAGCAAATCTTCCCGACCAGGCAAAAATTTTTAATTACGGTGGAGCAAATTTCCGTGGAATAACACAACGCAGTAAAGAAGGAATACCAACCATTTCAATTGTTTTCGGCAATAGCACAGCAGGTGGTGCTTATATTCCCGGCATGAGTGATTATGTGATTATGGTGAAGAACGAAGCCAAGGTTTTTCTTGCCGGACCACCGCTGGTGAAAATGGCTACCAACGAGGTTACCGATGAAGAAAGTTTGGGCGGAGCAAAAATGCACAGCAGTATTTCAGGCGTTTCGGATTACATGGCTGAAGATGAGTTGGATGCTTTGCGCTTAGCGAGAGAAATACTTTCCAATCTTAAACAACCTCTCGAAAAAGAAAGCCTTGATATAATAGAACCGCTTTACGACAAAGAAGAAATACTCGGAGTTGTTTCTGCCGATGTGCGCATTCCGTTTGACCAGCGCGAACTGATTGCACGTATTGTTGACGGTTCAGAGTTTTCAGAATTTAAGCCACTTTATGGAAGTACTTTGGTTACGGGTTATGCCAATATCAATGGTTTCAGAATTGGAATTATAGCTAACAACGGAGTGCTGTTTTCTGAGGCTGCAAACAAAGGCGCACAGTTCATTCAACTCTGCAATCAAAATGATACTCCTTTGCTTTTTCTGCAAAACATTACCGGATTTATGGTTGGTAAAAAATATGAGGAAGAAGGAATTATTAAGCATGGTGCAAAACTGATTAATGCGGTGAGTAATTCAACGGTTCCTGCTATTACTATTATTACAGGTGCAAGTTATGGCGCAGGAAATTACGCTATGTGTGGAAGAGCTTATAAACCAAAATTTTTGTTCAGCTATCCTAATTCAAAAATTGCTGTGATGGGTCCCGACCAGCTTGCAGGTGTGATGCAGATTATTGGTCGTGGTGCTGCTGAGAAGTCAGGAATTACTTACGATGAAGAACAGGGAAGACAGATGGCGCAATACATGGTTAAAGAAGCGGAAAAACAAAGCAACGCCTGGTATGCCAGCGGTCAGCTTTGGGATGATGGTGTGATTGACCCGCGCGAAACCAGAAATTATTTAAAGATGTGTATGGATGTAATTCATAACACAGAGTTTAAAGGTGCTGAAGGATTTGGAGTATTTAGAATGTAGAACTTGAGGTGTCAAATCGGCACCTCAAGTTTTTAAATAAAATGGAGGTCACAATTTGTGACCTCCAACTAGAATTAATAATTAAAATTTGATATCACAATTTGTGATTTCAAGATTATAAAATGGCAAAAGCGAAAGTTGCAATTTCTATTCCGGATGAAAATATTCTATCAAGAATATATGTTATTCGTGGTGAAAAGGTAATGCTTGACCGCGACCTTGCCGAATTGTATGGTGTTGAAACAAAAATTTTAAAACAACAGGTGAAAAGAAATATTGACCGATTTCCTGATGATTTTATGTTCCAACTTTCAAAAGATGAGTTTACTGACTTGAGGTCACAATTTGTGACCTCAAGTTGGGGCGGATTAAGATATTCCCCTTTTGCATTCACAGAACAAGGTGTATCAATGCTTTCATGTGTTCTTAATAGCGAAAGAGCAATTAAAACCAACATTCAAATTATTCGTTTGTTCACCAAAATGCGAAAACTGATTTTGTCACAAAAGCATCTTTATGATAAGATAGTGAACATTGAAAAACGTGTAGATTTACATGACGGACAAATCACTGGATTATTTGAACTGATTGAAAAATCACAAGAGGTAAAACCATCACCAAGAAAAAAAATTGGTTTTAAAAGAACAGGCGAAGAATGACAAAAATCAAAAAAATATTAATTGCCAACCGTGGAGAGATAGCCATTCGTATTGCCCGCACGGCACAAGACATGGGCATTATCAGCGTTGCAGTTTATTCCGATGCTGATAAAAATGCTTTGTTTTTAAAATCAACGGACGAAGCAATTTGCATTGGCGGAAATCATGCTTCTGAAAGTTATTTGGTGCAGGATAAAATTATTGATGCAGCAAAACGCTCAGGTGCAGATGCTATTCACCCTGGTTACGGATTTTTGTCTGAAAACCCAGCATTTGTGAAACGTTGCAAAGACGAAGGAATTATTTTTATTGGTCCATCGCACAAGGCAATGGAAAAGTTGGGCTCAAAAATTGGAGCGAAGGAAATAGCTGCAAAAGCAGGTGTGCCGGTAGTTCCGGGTTATAGCGGTGAAGACCAGAATTTTGAACGATTTAAGTATGAAGCGGGTGAAATCGGTTTTCCTGTTTTATTGAAAGCGAGTGCCGGTGGTGGTGGAAAAGGAATGCGGATAGTGAACAAAGCATCAGAACTGAAAGAAGCATTTGAAGCAGCAAAGCGTGAAGCCGCAAAAAGCTTTGGTGATGACGCATTGTTAATGGAGAAATATTTCCCGTCTGCCAAGCACATAGAATTCCAGATTTTTGGAGATACACATGGAAATTACACGCATTTTTTCGATCGTGAATGTTCAATGCAAAGGCGCTACCAGAAAGTGATTGAAGAAAGTCCTTCGCCTTCGCTTACTCCTGAATTGCGAGAGCAAATGGGAAATGCTTCCGTAGAGTTAGCGCGTGCCGTTAAATACACCAGTGCAGGAACGGTTGAGTTTCTATTTATACCCGCTACTGAAAATCAGGAAGCAGCGTTTTATTTTCTGGAAGTAAATGCGCGTTTGCAGGTAGAGCATCCTGTTACTGAAGCTGTGACATGGCTCGACTTGGTGCGTCTTCAGATTGAAGTGGCGCAAGGAATGCCTTTACAGTTTACCAACGAAAATGTGCAACAGGTTGGTCACGCTATTGAATGCAGGATTTGTGCAGAAGACCCTGAGAATAATTTCTTTCCTGCAACAGGTGAACTGTTATATTACCAGGAGCCGCATTTGCCAAACATGCGCTATGACAGCGGTGTGATGAGCGGTTCTGAAGTGAATATATTTTACGATTCGATGATTGCAAAAGTTGTTTCGTTTTCTGAAAAACGTGAAAGCGCAATTACACAAATGGTTCATGCGCTTAAGAAAATGAGCATTCTTGGTATTACCACCAACAAAGATTTCCTGATTGAGTTAATTAATAACCCGGCTTTTATTGACGGCAGTTTTGATACTAAATTAATAGAACGCGAATATAGTTCCTATAAAAGAGAAGTTTCTGAAGATGTATTGATGGAAATGGCTATTGTGGCTACTATCCATGATTTTTTAGATCGCAATATAGGACACAGTTATCCACCGGGATTGCTTGGTTGGAGAAACATTTTTTATCAGCCGCAATTCTTTCAGTTAGACTATAATGGAAGAGAACTGAAAGTTGAATACACCTATTTACAGAAAGGTAAATTTAATTTCAAAATAGGTGAGAGTAAATTCTCGGTTGAAACAGGAGAAAATCATAAGAACCTTCTTGCGTGTAGTATTGATGGTCACCGCAAACATTTTTTTATTGCAAGAAATAAGGAAGAAATTTTTGTTCAGCATCCGACAGAAGGCACATTTAAGTTTAAAGAAATTCCGCGCTTTCCTGAGCCGGGAGCATCTGATTCAAAAAGCGGATATCTGGCACCCATGCCGGGAGAAATTATTAAAGTTCTTGTAAAAGCAGGAGACAAAGTTCAGAGTGGAAAAGGTCTGCTGGTAATGAGTTCCATGAAAATGGAAACCACCATTGAAGCTCATGCTGACGGAGAAGTGGAAGAAGTTTTTGTAAGTGATAAAAACTTTGTGGAAGCCGGAACAGTTTTATTAAAAATGAAGGAATGATTTATACGGCAGAGCAGGCTCTGAAATTGAAAGAATATACGTTCGCGCATTTGCTGGTGGAAGAAAATAATCACTTACTTACGCTTACTTTAAACCGTCCTGAAAAGAAGAATGCGCTAAACCCTGTATTGTTTAAAGAGATTGCTTTTGCACTGAATTATGCGCATTACAATCACGAAATATGGGCGGTAGTTGTAGCAGCAAAAGGCGATGTGTTTTCTGCAGGTGCTGATTTAAAAGCATTTTCAGGTCAGATTGAAGAAACGGTTTCTACTGTTCCTGAACCAAGTGGAGAAGTTATAATGGGTGATGTGTTCAACAGTTTACACAAACCGTGTATCGCCAAAGTTCACGCACCTGTTTTTGCCGGTGGGTTTCTGTTGATTTGCGGTTGCACACACGTAATTGCAACATCTAACGCGACATTCAGCTTGCCAGAAGTAAAGCGTGGATTATTTCCTTTTCAGGTGATGCAAAGCATGTTGCAGATAATGTCGCCACGCGCTGTGTTGGATTTTTGCATTCGTGCAAAAACGGTGAACGCACAAGAAGCGGAAAAACTTGGATTAGTAAGTAAAGTAGTAGAAACTGCAAATCTTGATTCAGAAGTTCAGAACTTGGTGGACGAGATTTTTCAATTCTCACCTTCAGCAATTCGTTTGGGTTTGCAGGCTTTTGATAATCTGAAAAATATTCCTGCTTCCGATGCACATAAATATTTAAAAGATATGCTGGGAAAGGCAATACAGACTGAAGATGCAGCAGAAGGAATGATGGCATTTATAGAGAAAAGAAAACCTGTTTGGAAAGGAAAATGATTCACCACTAAGGACACTTAGAGCACTGAGAAAATCAAAAAGAATAAATAAATACTTAAAATAAACTTAGTGAACTTGTGTCCTAAGTGGTAAAAAAAGAATATGGCAAAAAAAATAGTAATCACCGCATCATTAACAGGGGTATTGGCAAGGCGTGAACAGTGTCCTTATATTCCCTACACACCAAAAGAAATTGCTGAAGAAGGCAAACGTGCAGTGGATGCTGGAGCAAGTGTTTTGCACATTCACGCACGACAAAATGATGGCGCACCTGCATATGATATTGAAACCTACAGACAGATTGGAGAAGAGGTGCGCAAACTTTGTCCGACTGCAATTATCAACTATAGCACAGGTGCTGTTGGACTTTCAAGAGAAGAACGTATTCATCATATTATAGCTTTAAAACCTGATATGGCTGCGCTGAATATGGGTTCTATGAACTACGGAATCTATTCATCAAAGCAAAAGAAGTTTTATCATGATTTTGTTTTTCAAAACTCCTTTACAGATATACAATTTTATCTGGAGAAAATGAAAGAAGCAGGAACAATTCCTGAGATGGAAGTGTTTGATAACGGTCATATCAATAATGCTGAACCTTTAATTGACATGGGGCTTTTGCAAAAACCGTATGTATTCAGTTTTGTGATGGGCGTGTTGGGTGGTATTCCAATCACTACAAAAAATATTTTACATCAGGCATCCTGCGTTCCTGAAGGTTCGCACTGGCAGGTAATTGGTATCGGTCGCAAACAGTGGCAAGCGATTGCGGCTGCTATTACAGTTGACGGTCATATCCGCGCAGGACTGGAAGATAATTTTTACCTGCCCGAAGGCGAAATGGCAAAATCAAACGGAGAATTAATTGATGCTGCCGCAAAATTAGTCCGAATGTTGGGCAGGGAAGTAGCAAGCATTGAAGAAACACGCGCGATGCTGAATATTCCGTTGAGAAAATAAAAACTAACTTTATACTTTAACCTTTTAAAAAAATAAATCATGGTAGTTACAAATCCTTTTACCGAAGAACACAACCTGCTCCGCGAAAGTTTCGCTGCATTTGTTGAAAAAGAAATAACCCCAAATATTGAACATTGGGAAAAAAATAAAATCTGCGAGCGCGAAGTGTTTCGCAAAATGGGCGAGCAGGGATTTTTTGGCGTGAGTTTTCCTGTTGCTTATGGCGGCAGCGGAATGGACATGTGGTCGGCTGTGGTGATAGGCGAGGAGTTGTCGAAAGCCGGTATTGGCGGACTTTCCATGTCGTTGTATGCCCATACGTATCTTCCTTTGCCTGCGATTAATGCGCTGGGAACTGAAGAACAAAAACAAAAATATTTGGTTCCTGCATTAAAGGGAGAAAAAGTTGCTGCGCTTGGAATTACTGAGCCCGGTGCTGGTTCAGATGTTGGCGGAATAAAAACCACTGCGGTTGATAAAGGCGACCACTTTGTGGTAAACGGTGCAAAAACGTTTATCACCAATGGCACTATGGCTGATTTTGTTCTTCTGGCGGTGCGCACAGGTGAAGGACACAGTTTATCGCTGTTGATTTTTGATACTAAAACTCCCGGCTTTTCTGCAAATTCAATTCACAATAAATTAGGAATGCACTCATCTGATACCGCTGAATTATTTTTTGAAAACTGCATTGTACCTAAGTCTGCATTGCTTGGCGAAAAAGATTTCGGCTTCTATTACATCATGAGCAATTTTCAGGAAGAGCGTTTGATTGCTTCAGTTACATCAACACAGGCAGCAGACAGCGCGATGGAAAAAGCAAAGCAATATATGAAAGAGCGTGAAGCATTTGGTCGCCCCATCGGAAAATTTCAGGTGCTGCGCCACAAACTTGCCAAGATGTCGATTGCCGTTGAAACATGCCGCTCGGTTACCTACCGTGCAGTTGCCGAATATATTGAAAGCGGACCGGCTGCCTACAAAATTATTTCCATTGCAAAAGCTTATACCAGTGAACAGGCTTTTGAAGTTATCAACGAAGCACTGCAAATTCACGGTGGTTGGGGATACATGGAAGACTTCGGTCTTGCCCGTGCCCTGCGCGATATTCGCTTAGTTACTGTTGGTGCAGGAACCACCGAAATTATGTATGAAATCATCAGTAAGATTGAGATTGATGAAGTGAAACATAAAAAGCAGATGATTAAGCAGAGGGCTTAAAAATTGTGTTCGCGTGTTCAGGTGTTCGCGTATTCATGTGCTGACAAAGAATTTGTCTGAGAAATTTACCAGATACAATTTTTGTGATGCGCGTGTAAATGCTGTGTAAAGCCAACGCAGGTATTCGGTATTTACCATTTCATCTGTTAGATAACCTTGGTCAACAAACACTGCGGGCCATTGCCCGCCTTGGGCTTTATGACAGGTAACAGCATACCCGAATTTTATTTGCAACGCATTGTAATATGGGTCTTCTTTTATTTTTTTATTGCGTTCAATCTTTAATGGAATGTCCTTGTATTCCTGAGCAACTGCACGATACAATTCATTGCTTTGCTCAAAAGTTAATGAAGGTGTTTCGGCTGCAACGGTATCCAGAATAACTCTCCCTTCAATGGCAGGCTGGTCGGGATAATCCATCATTCGGAAGGTAGCATCACCAAAGCGAAAGCCATACATCTCGTGTATGTTTTTTATTTTAAGCAGTTCAATCATGTCGCCATTGGCAATAAAGTCGGCTTCTGATTCGGGCGTCAGCCAGTGATAATTATTTTTTACCACCATCAGGTAATCTCCGGGTGATATTTCTTCTTCGCGTCCAAGCAGACGGTTTCGCACTTCCTGATTATATTGGTATGCTCGTTTGTTGGAGCGTGTAATGAAAATGCAGCCATCTCTTCCGTATTCATGATAAGCTTCATTCAGGGCATCTTCCAGTTCGTTTCCTATGATTTTTTTTACATCGGGATAAATCTGAATACTGATTTGTTTGATTTTGTTTTCAAGATTACTGCGCAGGGTAGTGGCATTAGCAAGTATTCCCGAATCCTTTTGCTGGCGCACTACTTCACGCAGAGTGATGGTGTCTATATTTTGTCCGAAGAAATGGCTTTCTAAGTATTTTATATCCAATGCCGGACTAACCAATAAACCCACGGGAGGTAACTGTGCCACATCACCGATAAAAATGATTTTACAGTTTACTCCGTTCTCTACAAACTGCATCAGGTCGTCCAATAGATTACCCGATTGTGCAAAATTACTATTGCTTTCGCTGCCCGAAATCATGGATGCTTCGTCCACAATAAATACGGCATTGCTCAACGTGTTTTCTTTTAACTGAAAATAAGCACCACCATGCGGGGCTACTTTCATACGGTAAATTATTTTGTGAACGGTAAAGGCTTTTCGTCCGGTATAAATCGAAAGAACTTTTGCCGCTCTGCCTGTTGGGGCAAGCAATACAGTAGTTTTATCTAAGCGCGAAAGTGTTTTTGCAATGGCGCTTACCATGCTTGTTTTACCTGTACCTGCGTAGCCTTTGATGACAAATATTTTGTTTGTGCTTTCGGGTAAAAAAAACGCAGCAAGCTTTTCAATCAGTGCACTTTGGTCGTGGGTGGGTGAGTGCTGAAAATGTTTTGTTAAAAGAGATATTATTTCCATTATTCTTCCTTCCTGAAGAGCAGCACCGGTAAATGATTATGCATGCTTACTTTCTCCGCAAGGCTCATATCCCACAGCATTTGCAGGAGATTGCCCGGGTGTTTGTAAAACGAAAGTAAATCAGGGTTTTCGCATTTTACAAATTCATCAATTGCTTCAATAATTCCGGAGCCGGTAAAAGGAGTGAATTTAATTTTAGAATAAAGATTGCGTGTAATCAGTTGCAGGTCGCGCTGTTCGTCTTCAAAGGTCTGGCTTTCCAGTTCTTCGGGAACAATGTGCAGGATATGGATTTCTGCATCAAATAATTTTGCAAAACGGATAATGCCTTTCAGTTCTTCGTTAATATTGGTAAGGTCAGATGCGTAAATAATTTTTTTAGGTACGCTGCTACGGTGCGCTTCGGGAACAACAATAAGAGGTGTTTCAATATTTCCCATTAATGCTGAAATAGTTTTGCCAAACACATTTTCAGGATTATTTAATTTGCCATGAATACCCAGCACAACAATATCGGAGCGGGTTTCTATTGCATAACGTTTTATCTCTTGGGCTGTAATACCTGTTGAGGTAAGGGTTTCAAACACCTGTCCGGTTGATAGAGTGGCAATAAATTCATCAAACTGTTTTTTTTCGGCTTCTTCAGTTTCAGGTTTTGAGCAATGGAAAAGGATAAATGTATTTTCCTCCTGAGGAAATAATTTCATGGCATAATAAACTGCCACTCTTGAATTTGCAGAAAAATCAATAGGTAGAAGTATCTTCATTCAGAAAACAGCCATTGCGAATTTCGGATTTTAAATTTCGGATTTTTGATTGATTAATTTTTTTTTAAAGGTATCAAAGAAAACGCTTCGCTTAGTTGGTAGATTAATTCGCAATTTAAAATCCACAATCCGCAATAACTTAGGCTAAAACTTGGGTCACTTTATCGCCCTGGTATTTTCCTGCTTTAAGCGCCACACGTACTTTGGTAAATGTATCAATTGTATATTTCACATCTTCCAGCGTATGCACTGCTGTTGGTATTAACCGAAGCAAAATAATTCCTTTTGGCACTACGGGGTACACTACCATTGAACAGAAAATATCATAGTTTTCGCGTAGG
>CAMDBK010000048.1 GCA_945889235.1 Chitinophaga pinensis | reverse complement strand
AGGGTTTAAAGAAATAGGTATTGAGGTAGGAAAACATTACGGAACTGAATTAAAAACCGCAGCTCCATATAATAAGGCTGATGCTATTATTCCGGTTCCATTACATAAGAGCAAACTAAGGAAACGCGAATATAATCAAAGTGAATTTTTTGCAACCGGACTTTCAAAAGCTATGAATATTCCAACAGATTTTAGTTCGCTTTACAGGGCAAAAGCTACCGAAACACAGACGCGAAAATCACGATATCAGCGTTTTGAAAACGTGGAAGCTATCTTTAAGTTGAAAGAAGGTCATTCACTTTCAAACAAAACCATTCTTTTGGTAGACGATGTTGTTACTACCGGTTCAACGCTGGAAGCATGCTCCGTGGCGCTCAATGAGGCAGGGAACAAAGTGATTATAGTTACTATGGCTTATGCGAAATAAATCATCTTATAATTCCTTTTTTTCTAAATTCAGAGATTTCTGAATCATTAAATCCGATTTTTTGAAGAATTGCATCTGTATCTTTTCCCATTTTTGGTGCAGGTTGTGACGATTGATTTTCACTACCTGAAAATTTAATTGCAGCTCCAATCGTCTTCAGTTTTTTATTTCCTGTTTCAGTTTCCACTACCATTTTACGATGCACTAAGTTTTCATTTTGCGCTAATTCAGAATTTTCAAGAACAGGAGAAAGACAAACATCATGTTTTTCAGAGAATTCTTCCCACTCTTTTCTTGTCTTGCTTTTGAAAAGTGCCGAGACCTCTTCCTTCACCTTTGTAATTTCATCTTCGGGCGCAATGATTTTATCTTTCCATTCCGGTCTGTTCACCGCATCACAGAAAGTCATCCAGAATTTTGGTTCCAACGCGCCCAATGCGATAAATTTTCCATCAGCAGTTTCGTAAACATTATAATTTGCAAGCTCGCCCGACAACTGAAAATTTCCGCGTTCAATGTTCCTTCCGTCAGCCCACGCGGTAGCGTGAATGAGCGTGGCGAAAGGCATCACTGCATCGGTCATGGAGATATCCACATGTTGCCCTTCACCAGTTTTTTCGCGTTGCAGCAATGCAGCCAGACAACCATTTACTGCTGCATAAGAACCCGAAACATCTGCAATCTGCACACCCGGAATTACAGGTTTTTCTTTTGTTCCTATGTTGGCAAGAACACCTGATAGTGCAATATAATTCAGGTCGTGTCCGGCTTTCTGAGCATACGGTCCGGTTTGTCCGTAACCTGTAACAGAGACATAAATTATTTTCGGATTTACTTTTTTCGCCTGCTCATAACCAATACCTATTTTATCCAGAATTCCGGGGCGATATTGTTCTATCACAACATCCGCAGATTTCACCAGCGCGAAAAAAATTTCTTTGCCTTCTTGAGACTTTAAATTAAGTGCAACACTTTTTTTATTACGGTTCAGGGAAAGAAACAAAGCTGATTCATCACCAACAAAAGGAGGAAAAAAACGAATGTAATCCGGTGAATTTATATCTTCAATTTTTATCACTTCAGCGCCCATATCAGCGAGCATTTGCGTTGCCAGTGGTCCGGGAAGGAGACGACTTAAATCGAGGATTCGAATTCCTTCAAGCGGTAATTTTTGTGAACTCAAAATAATTTTACTTTAATATTGACGCGACAAATATGGGTAATCTCTATGATTACTCTCACAAAATAAAATTCTTAAAAAATCTATCTTTGTCCACATGTATTACAACAATATTTTAGAAACCATAGGCAACACGCCTCTCGTGAAGCTGAACAAAATCACCAAAGGCATCAAGGCAACTGTTCTTGCCAAAGTAGAAACCTTTAATCCTGGCAATTCTATCAAAGACCGCATGGCGGTGAAGATGATTGAAGATGCTGAAAAAGCAGGAATTTTAAAACCGGGTGGAACCGTAATTGAAGGAACTTCGGGGAATACAGGAATGGGCTTGGCTCTTGCCTGTATCGTGAAAGGCTATCGGTTGATTTGTACAATGCCCGATAAACAATCGAAAGAAAAGATGGACATGCTTCGTGCCATGGGCGCGGAAGTGGTGGTTACGCCAACTAATGTTGAACCTGATGATCCGCGTTCGTATTATTCCGTTGCAAAACGGCTGAACAAAGAAATTCCGAATTCGTTTTATCCCAATCAATATGATAATCCCAGTAACACTGTTGCTCACTACGAGCAGACCGGGCCTGAGATTTGGGAACAAACAGAAGGAAAAATAACACACTTAGTAGTTGGAGTTGGAACAGGCGGAACAATTTCAGGAACAGGAAAATTTCTGAAAGAAAAAAATCCCAACATTCAGGTGTGGGGAATTGATACGTACGGTTCGGTTTTCAAGAAATATCATGAAACAGGAATTTTTGACGAAAAAGAAATCTACTCGTATTTAACAGAAGGAATCGGTGAAGATATTTTGCCGAAATGTGTTGACTTCAGCGTAATTGATTTGTTTGAAAAAGTTACTGACCGCGAAGGAATGTTGATGACTCGCAGACTCGCAAAAGAAGAAGGAATTTTTGTCGGCAACAGCGCAGGATGTGCTGTGCAGGGCTTGCTACAACTGAAAGACAGGCTTACTGAAAAAGATGTAGTAGTAGTAATTTTTCATGACCACGGCAGCCGTTACGTTGGAAAAATTTTCAATGATGACTGGATGCGCGACCGCGGATTTTTAGAAAAACCAAAAGTTACCATCAGCGATATTGCCGGCAACAACGGAATGGAAATTATCACCATTGATGAAAATGCATTGGTTGCCGAAGCCATTGCAAAAATAACAGGTAATAATGTTTCGCAACTTCCGGTTTTCAGCGGTGACAAACCTGTTGGCTCGGTAAATGACGGTCAGCTTTTTTCGTTGCTGATGAAAAATCCGGCAGCAAAAAATGAAAAGATAGGAACCGTGATGTTAGCCTCATTTCCAGTGGTTGGTGCAGATACAAGCGTTGAACAAATTACTGCAAAGTTTACTAAAAACAACAGCGCAGTGCTGTTCAAAGACCACAACGGAAAATATAAAATCATTACCAAGCACGACCTTATCAGCGCAATTGCGGGATGAGTTTTTTGCTCAAAGACCAGCTTGGTCGGGAAGTAAAAATTGACACCGATTCTCCGCTGAGAATAATTTCTCTTGTTCCTTCGCAAACGGAATTACTTTTTGATTTGGGACTGGAAGAGCAGATTGTCGGCATCACAAAATTCTGTGTTCATCCGAAAGATAAAGTTGCGCGGCAAGAAAAAATTGGCGGAACGAAAAATCTGAATATTGAAAAAATAAAAGCGTTGAATCCAACGCTTATAATTGCTAATAAAGAAGAGAACGAAAAAGAACAAATAGAAGAACTGGCAAAGCATTTCCCTGCCTGGATAAGTGATGTAACCGATTTAACAAATGCTTTGGAAATGATTGTTTCCGTTGGGAAAATGACCGGAAAAGAAAAAGAAGCAGAAGTCCTCAGGAACAAAATATCAGAAAAATTCTCTGTGTTCTCTGCGCCTTTGCGAGATAAAAAATCTGTTGCTTACTTCATCTGGGAAAAGCCATTTATGGTAGCAGGCAACAGAACTTTTATCAACGACATGCTGCAGCGTTGCGGCTTTAAAAATTGTTTTCAAAATCTGAGCGGACATTATCCAGAAATTTCTGAACACCAATTGCAAGAAGCAAAGCCGCAGATTATCTTTCTTTCTTCCGAGCCCTACCCTTTCAAGGAAAAACACATGAGTGATTTTAAAAAAATATGTCCTAGTTCTGAAATTAATTTAGTTGACGGAGAATTATTTTCGTGGTATGGTTCACGGATGTTGCAGGCTCCCGAATACTTCAGAAAATTAGCTAAAAAATTGCAGCACTAAAACCCCTGCAAAATTTTGTACGTTTGCCAATCAGTGAAGCCCATCTCAAAAAAACTCATTCTCTATTTTCTGTCAGCCCTTGTTCTGGCTTTGGCTTCGCATGTTTTCAGCAAAGGCAAGTGGTTTCATCCTTCATTGCAAAAACAAGCAGAACAGTTTCAAAGTAAGTTGAACGACAAAGAAATACTGCTCGAAAAAAAATTAGCTGAACTTGTAAAACAAACCCAACACAGTAACGAATACAGCAGCTTTACAGGTCTGGAGTTTGGACAATTATTCAGCAAAGAAGGAATGTTATTTTTGATTTATGAGGAAGATGAATTAAAATTCTGGAGTGATAATTCTGTTCCGGCAATTGATGAACTAACGCCCCGCAGAAATTATGAAAATCCTTTGCAGAAACTCAGCAACGGCTGGTATCTTAGCAGAACAGTACAAGCGAGAAACAAAACCTACATTGGTTTACTGTTGATTAAAAATGAATATCTGTTTGAGAATAATTATCTGAAAAATAAGTTTAATAAATGTCTTGATGCTGATGATGGTTTAGAAATAAGTCTTGAAAAGGGAAAAGGAGAAAACGAAATAATTCCGATAACTATTGAAACAATAAATGGTTCGTATCTTTTTTCCCTTACTCAACTAAATGAACAGCCTCATATTGATATACATCAGGTAATCAGTATCCTCTTCTTCATTGGCAGTATCTGTTTTCTGTTGATTTTATTTTATCAAATCTTTGACTCTTCTGCTCAAGCAAAACTGATTTTATTTCCGTTAATTGTTTTGATTATCCGCGAAGCAATGCTGTATTTTCAATATCCTTTGTCGCTCTATTCACTTCCGCTTTTTGACCCGGCCTATCATGCTTCTTCTGTGTTGTTTCCTTCGCTGGGCGACTTTTTATTGAATATTCTAACATTTACCGGAATTGCTTTTTACATCACCGGAAAAATAACGTTTAGCTCCTCAGTTAAAAGCACATTTTATTGTTCAGCAATATTGCTTTTTACACTCTGCCTTCATTTTCCCATCTCTTATTTATTTGAGCGTTTGATTGTGGATTCAGATATTGATTTTACCATCAATAATCTTTTTACTTTGAATTTTTTCAGTTACACCGGTTTGTTTATTACAGGTTTGTTACTGCTGACATGGTTTTTGGTATTCAGCAAAACAGTTGAATATATTTCAAACAATAGTTTACAGCAAAAGCTTATTTCTTATATCATAGCTGTTTCCGGTTTTGTTTCACTTGCAGTGATTGCGGGCAAACCCGATTGGAGTTCGCTGGGGATTTCTGCACTTATCTGTGGTGTATTTATCTTAATCAACGCCCGCGAAAAAAGTTTACGTTCTGTTTTTTCCTCTGCTTCTTTGTTACTTGGATTTTCTGTTTATGCTGCGTATTCACTTGCAAATTTCCACAAAGAAAAAGTAGAAATAAAAGCCCGCTTTTTTGCTGAGAAACTGGCGGCAGAGCAAGACCCTGTTGCCGAATACATTTTTTCTGGTGTGTCGGATGAAATTCAAAATGACCGGTTAATCAGGAATAGTATTACCCTTTTGCCACAAAAGCAAGACGAATTTTTTTCACGACTTGAACAAAAATTTCTGAATGATTATTTACAAAAATATGAAGTACGGATAAGCGTATTTGATACACACGACACACTTATTGCATCAAATAACAAACTGTCAAGGACTGCCGGTTTTTATAAAACACTTGAAACTACATCAAAACCAACTTCAGGAAAATCACTGGTTTATTCTTACGAAACAACCAATGAAATAAACTACCTGGGAAAAATAATTTTTACAAACAACAGCAGAGACTCAGTACAAAAACAAACCACCGTCTATATTGAGTTTGAACAAAAAATTTCAAAAAACGAATTAGGTTTTCCTGAACTTTTGCTTGATGAAAATGTGGACGATGATAAAAGTTTAGATGATTATTCTTTTGCCATTTACCATAACGGAAAAATTAGTTCGGCAAACGGTGATTTCAATTACAGCGAAGATGAACCTTCGGTGCAGTTACACACTGAAAAATATGAATTCAAATCTTCAGGAAACTGGCGACATCTTTTTTATAAACCCAATCCGAACACATTGATTTTGTTGAGCAGACCGCAGCTCACCACTATTCAAAAACTCACAGGCGTTTCATTTCTTTTTCTTTTGTATTCTGTTTTTCTTCTTGCAATACTTACAGGATATTCATTGATAAATTTCCGGAAAACGGAGACGCGAAATTTCAGAAACAGGATAACCGTTTCGATTATTTCCATTCTTACTATTTTTCTTTTGCTTATTGGTTTTACCACTATTTATTATGTTGGAAAAGAATACAGTCACAAGAACACGGAAGCTATCAGCGAAAAAGTTCATTCTGTATTAATTGAACTTGAAAACAAATCAGGCAAGAGCCAATATTTCTATGATAATACTGAACAACTTAGTTATACGCTTAACAAATTTTCAAAAGTATTTTTTACTGATATTAATATCTATAACACGAGTGGCGAATTAATGGTTTCCACACGCCCACGCTTGTTTGACATAGGACTTATTTCTGAAAAATTAAATTCAGAAGCCTGTCTTTCTATGCTGGTGCAAAAGAAAACATTGTTTATTCACAACGAAAATATTGGTGCGCTGAGTTACCTTTCTGCCTACGCTCCGCTAACCAATACCAACGGAGAAACCATTGCCTACCTTAACCTGCCTTATTTTGCGAAGCAAAATGGTTTGCAAAAAGAAATTTTAATGCTGCTTTCGGCATTGATTAATATTTATGTGTTGCTGATAATTCTTGCTGTGGCCATTGCGTTATTTATATCACGGAAAATAACAGAACCTTTTGAGGTGATTGGAAAAAATATTCAGCAATTAAAACTCGGAAAAGAAAATAAACCAATTGAATGGAACAGCGATGATGAAATCGGGAAACTGGTTATGGAATACAACCGCATGATTCAAAAACTGGGTGAAAGTGCGGAAACACTTGCGCGGTCAGAGCGGGAATCAGCATGGCGCGAAATGGCAAAACAAGTTGCACATGAAATTAAAAATCCGCTAACGCCAATGAAACTTAGTGTTCAGCATCTGCAACATTCTTACAAAGAACAGCGCCCGGACTGGGATAAAAATATTGAACGCATGACGCAAACTATGATTGAGCAGATTGATACGCTAGCTCACATTGCTTCTGAGTTTTCCAATTTTGCGAAAATGCCCAAAGCAACTAATGAAAAAATAAATATTGCAGATGCAGTTGCTAATGTTGTTGCACTTTACAACGAAACTGAAAATTGTGAAATTGAATTTATAAATTCCGGAAAAAATAATTTTGTATTTGCCGACCGTGAACAATTACAACGGGTTTTTAATAACCTTATAAAAAACGCTGTTCAGTCTGTACCCGAAGGCAGAGAAGGAAGAATTGTGATTACAATTGAACCTGACGAAAAAAACACTGTCATAAAAATTACTGATAACGGAATTGGCATCACGGATGAAATGAAAGAAAAAATATTTACTCCCAACTTTACAACCAAAAGCACAGGAATGGGACTTGGGCTTGCTATGGTAAAAAATATTGTTGAAAATTCAGGCGGCAAAATTTGGTTTGAAACTAAGGCTGCTGAAGGAACAACGTTTTTTGTATTGCTTCCAATTTTAGATAATGAATTAGAGCGCAGTGAAAAATAATTACAGACAAATACCTTAAACTTGCACACATAATTTTTAGTTATTTATGTTAGAAACCAGAATTTATCCTTTAGAAAAACAACAAACCAGTGACAATGAACTTCCACCATTCCCTAACGGATGGTATGCAGCCTGCTCTTCGGATCAACTGAAAAAAGGTCAGCTTATTTCAAAGAAATTCTGTGGCCACGACATTGTTTTATTTCGCACCGAATCAGGTGTTGCCGCAGCAGTGGATGCTTATTGTCCGCACATGGGCGCACATTTTGCACATGGCGGAAATGTTCAGGGAGAAACCATCCGCTGCCCGTTTCACGATTTTTGTTTTGATGTAAACGGCAACTGCACTTCAACCGGATATGGAACAAAACCACCACCAAAAGCAATATTGCGTTCATGGAAATTGCAGGAAAAAAATGGCTTTGTTTTAGTATGGTTTCACGCTGATGGACAAGATTATGACTGGGAAATTCCTGAAGTTGATTTTAAAGGATGGGGGCCGCTTATAACAACTGAGTGGGAATTAAAAAGTCATCCTCAGGAAACTTCTGAAAACAGCGTTGATATTGGGCATTTATCAATTGTTCATGGTTACAGTAATGTTGAAATGCTTACCGAGTTAATTATTGACAAGCATTATTTGTATGCAAAATATGCGATGCACCGTAAAGCAGATTTTTTCGGAAATCCGAAACACTTAGTAAGAACAGAATTTCATGTGCATGTTTTTGGATTAGGTTACTCGTATGTTGAAGTCAGTATTCCGCAGTATAATTTACACTTCAGAAATTATGTACAGCCCACGCCTGTTGACGGAGATAAAATTTTGCTCAGAATTGGTTCCAACATGAAAGATATTGAAACACCAGGAAAAATAAATCCGTTTTTGAATATCATTCCTAAATCAATTTTAAATAATCTGATTTCAAAAATTTCTTTTAAAACTTACGCCCATGATGTTGCGCAGGATTTTGAAGTTTGGAAAAACAAAATTTACATTGCTCAACCGGCACTTGCAAAAGGTGACGGACCAATAGGAAAATACAGGCAATGGGCACGGCAGTTTTATTCCTGAAATTGAAAATTCAATTTTCCATACTGGTTGTTGCACTTGTTACTTCTTGTGCAGGAAAGCCTTGTGATGACTGCATTCCACAACACTATTTAGAAAAATGTCAGCTTGTTGATGGTTTTGATTTTCCTGTCGGGAAACCCGATGCTAAAGGATATTACGATGCACAATCATTCGGAAAAAATAATCACCTTGGTAGTGACTGGAACGGAAATGGCGGAGGCAATTCTGATTTTGGAGATGATGTTTTTTCTATAGCAGACGGAGTGGTTTTTTATGCAGAAAATTTTGGTGGAGGATGGGGAAATGTGATTCGAATCGTTCACAATACAGGGACAAAAAATTCACCTGTTTATGTTGAGTCGCTTTACGCACATTTTGATAAAATACTTGTTACAGAAGGGGCAGTTGTAAAACGAGGAGAAAAAATCGGAACCATCGGAAATGCAGGTGGAATATACCTTGCACACCTCCATCTCGAAATAAGAACGGAAATAAATATGGAAATCGGAGGTGGATACTCAGCAGATAAAAATGGTTTTACTGACCCAACCCTATTTATCAAAACAAGAAGACCAAAATCTAACCGGTAATTATTTTCTTTCCTATAATTGTAAAAAATAACGCAAAAATGTTGTTCAAAGAAATTCCCGGACAGGAGGAAATAAAAAAACGCCTGATACAAACGGTAAATGATAACCGTATCAGTCATGCCCAACTCTTACTTGGTCCGGCAGGAAGCGGAAAACTACCACTTGCGCTTGCTTATGCTCAATACATTTTTTGCAGCAATAAAACGGAACATGATTCATGCGGAGAATGTTCATCCTGCCTGAAGATGCAGAAAATTGCACATCCTGATTTTCATTTTGTTTTTCCTGTCTTTAAAGTAAAAGAAGGACGCGATACGGTGAGTGATGATTTTATAGGTGAAATGCGCGAAGCACTGATTAAAAATCCTTTTCTTGACCTTGATGATTTTCTTGAAAATGCCGGAATAGAAAATAAACAGCCCTCCATTTTTGTAGGTGAAAGCGCCAACATTTTGCGTAAACTTTCTTTCAAAGCGTATGAAGGCGAGTACAGAATTGTAGTAATCTGGAAGCCTGAAAAAATGAATGTTCAGGCTGCAAACAAGATGTTGAAAATTATTGAAGAGCCGCCTGAACGAACAGTATTTCTGCTGGTTGCAGAAAACTCAGACCTGATGCTTGCAACCATTCTTTCGCGCACACAATTATTGAAAATTAAAAAGATTGATGATGGAAGTATGCAAAGCGCGTTGATAGAAAAGTACAATTTATCAGAGTTGGATGCATTAAGAATTACGCACCTTGCAGACGGAAATTTTATTGAAGCTATGAAACTGGCAAATCAGGGGGATGACTCGGTGGAGAACACGCAAAAATTCCGCGATTGGATGCTGGCTTGTTACAAAAATAATATTCCTGAAATGCTTGGCTGGTCTGAGAAATTTGCATCAACAGATGAAGGAAGAGAAAAACAAAAAGCATTTTTATTGTTTTGTCAGAACATGTTCCGCAAAGCATTGATGCAAACATATTCAACTCCTGAACTGGGAAGAATGACTGAAAACGCCCGGAGTTTTTTTCTGAAATTTTCCACATTTGTGAATGGCAACAACATTATGGAAATTGCAGCTGAACTTGATTCTGCTTCTTATCACATTGAACGTAATGCCTATCCGAAGTTGCTTTTCTTTGACCTTTCGCTGAAATTAGGGGCATTGTTAAGAGCAAGCCAGCAAGTCGCGGCAAAAAGTGTAAGTTTGCCCTCATAAAACTTCATACAAAATACTTGATACTTTAAAAGATGGGATGTAGCGGATGCAGCACCGGCAGAGGAAGCGGGACACCGGGAGGGTGTAAAAATAATGGCAGTTGCGGTACAGGCGGTTGTAATAAACTCAACGTTTTTGACTGGCTCTCAAATATGCAGTTGCCTTCAGGGCAGGAGCCCTTTCCGTATGTGGAAATCCGTTTCAAAAACAGCCGCAAAGAATTTTATAAAAACGAAGCAAAACTTCAATTGAATGTTGGCGAAATGGTAGCTGTAGAAGCTTCGCCAGGACATGATATTGGTTCAGTTTCCATCACAGGTGAATTGGTGCGATTGCAAATGCGCAAGAAAAAATTTGACCCCGCCAGAGATGAAGTGAAAAAGATTTACCGCAAGGCCAACAACAACGATGTAGACAAGTGGAAAGCTGCCATGGCGCAGGAAAAAACCACCATGTACAAGGCGCGGGTTATTGCAACAGCATTAGGTTTGAAAATGAAACTGAGTGATGTGGAATTTCAGGGCGATAAAACAAAAGCTATTTTTTATTACACCGCAGACGACCGTGTAGATTTTCGTGAACTGATAAAACGATTGGCTGAAGAATTTCGCATACGCGTGGAAATGCGACAGATTGGCGCAAGACAGGAAGCCAGCCGTTTAGGCGGAATTGGTTCGTGCGGAAGAGAATTATGTTGTTCAACCTGGCTTACCGATTTCAGAACAGTTTCAACCAGTGCAGCAAAGTATCAGCAGCTTTCACTGAACCCACAAAAATTAGCGGGACAATGCGGCAAACTCAAGTGCTGCTTGAATTATGAGTTAGACAGTTACATGGATGCGTTGAAGGATTTTCCGGATACAAAGCTTCGCCTTGAAACTAACCGCGGTTATGCGCTGCACCAGAAAACCGATATTTTCAGAAGAGTAATCTGGTATTCGCTGCCCGATGAACGAGATACTTTTATTCCACTTAGCGTTGAGAAAGTGAAAGAATTTCAAGAGCTGAATAAACAAGGAATTAAGGCAGATATTATGCCGGTGAAACAAGCTGTGCTTCCAGAAGAAAAGAAACCTGATTATGAAAATGTGGTTGGGCAGGACAGTCTTACACGTTTCGATAAAGATAAAAGCAAGAGAAACAATAATAAGAACTGGAAAAATAAAAAGAAGAAAGGCAACACGCCTCAAGGTAATTCACAACAAACAGGTGGACAAAAACCACAGCAACAAAAGCCTCCTCAACAACGAAGGGAGAACAGACCACCTCGCCCAAACCCTCCTCAGAGAGACCAGAATAAACCGAAATAAAATGAACAGGATTTTTTGGGGATTGAGTTTGCTGGTATTTTTTTCTTCCTGCGATTCAAAAATGATTTATGACAAAAACGCTGGAATACCTGATAACACCTGGGATGTTGCGAATAAAATAAAATTTGAGTTAACTATATCCGATACCATTTCAGGAAATAATGTTTTCATTAACCTGCGCCACGCAGGATTTTATCCCTACAGCAATCTTTTTCTTTTTATCAATACCACTTTCCCTGACGGAAAAACTACCCGCGATACAGCAGAATGTATTCTTGCAGATGACAAGGGAAAATGGTTTGGTGAAGGGCTGGGAGATATGTGGGATGCACGGATACTCTTCAAAAGAAATGTTCGCTTTTCGCAAAGCGGAACTTATATTTTTGAATATGAACAAGCTATGCGCGTTGAAAAATTGCCGGGGGTTATGGATATAGGACTGAGAATAGAAAAACCCTGAATTTTACTCCTCTATTTGTTTATCATTTATCAAATCTTACATTTGCTTTCTAATTAATTCAATAATCAATCCTCAAAAACAAAAAAAATGAAAAAACTTTTACTTCTTTTTACGGTTGCATTAACGTTTGTTTATACAAATACGAATGCCCAAAGTTGTACTCCCAGCCTTCCTAATGACGGGATACACAGCCACATTGTTCCGGATACAATTGTCAATCTTCCTCATGCAATGGTTGGTGTTCCTTACAGCACTGATATACAGTTTTATGTTGGAACTGATACTGCAGTAACAACGCCTATTAATTGCAATATGCATGTTGTTAGTTATGATTTAATAAGTATTACTGGAATTCCTACAGGTTTCACGTATGTTACCAATCCTTCAAACGGTGTATTTCTTGGAGGAACCTCTGCTTGTATGAACGCATATCATACTACCGGACCACTCCCAGGAAGTGAAGGAACTTACCCATTAGTGGTGAACGTTACTGCGCATCTTACATGCAACAGTTTTCCTATTTCACAAAATGTAGCTTTTAACGGTTACAAAATTGTGATTGACCCTGCAGGAACTGTTGGAGTATCAAACAACGCAGCCGATAAATTTGAATTGGGACAAAATATTCCTAACCCGTCTTCAGATGTTACACGCATAAGTTTTACATCTACTATGGCTGAAAGAATGGACTTTAATATTTACAATTCATTAGGTCAGATTGTTTTCAAAAAATCAATTGATGCAGACAGAGGATCAAACGAAGAATTTATCAATACAAGTTCTTTTGCTGATGGAATTTATATATATACTCTTCGCAATTCAACAACCATGCTCACTAAGAGAATGGTTATTTCTAAAAAATAACTTTAAATACCCACAAAAAAGCTGCCCCAAATCGGCAGCTTTTTTTTTGATTTTCTGTGTGAAAAAACTTCTTCCCGTTATTCTGATTTTTATTTCTTCCTGTTGCAGTTTTGCACAAAATTATCAATGGGCAAAAGCAGCAGGCTGGATTGGACAAGATGGTGCACGTTCAGTTGCTGTTGATGCTGACGGTAATGTTTATGTAGCAGGACAGTATGGCGGTTACTCGCAATTCGACACTATATTTTGTTACGGAAACGGAACGTACGAATCATTTCTTGCAAAATATAATTCAGCCGGAGATATACAATGGGTGAAACATGCAGGCGGGCCCAATGAAGATTACGCAACCGGAGTTTGCATTGATGCAGCTGGTTTTATTTACATCACCGGTTATTTTCTTGACTCTATTTTTTTTGATACTGTGAAATTAGAAAGCGCTGACCTGACAGATATTTTTATTGCCAAATACACACCTGCGGGTGAATTGGTTTGGGCAAAAAGAGCAGGCGGAAGAGGTGATGACCATAGTTACGCAATAACTGCTGATCCGCATGGAGATGTTGCTATAGCGGGACAATTTTCAGGCACCGCTACTTTTGATTTTAACTTTGTTACTTCTTCAGGTGACTATGATGAATTTATTGCAAAGTATGGAAACAACGGAATTTGTCAGTGGGTAAAAAAAGGCGGAGGAAGTAATGATGAT
>CAMDBK010000047.1 GCA_945889235.1 Chitinophaga pinensis | reverse complement strand
AACTATTGCCTTTTTTATTTAAACTAAAGTGTGTTTTTGCCTCTTGGCAGGCTTGTTGAAAACATCAAATCCCCAACCGGTTTGCCGTATTAAAATTTTTCTACTTTTGACCAACTATTAACCAAAAAATCAACGAATGAAAAAACTTTTTACTCTTATACTTTCAGGCCTGGCTATTAACTATTCAGCTAATGCGCAAGCCTTGCCCAATGCAGATTTTGAAGCATGGACTGCCGGTTCAGGATATGACAATCCTAATGGCTGGAGTACGCTTAATTCGGCAACCTCTATATTGGGTATTGTTACTGCTTCAAAATCAACTGATGCGCATGGAGGCACTTACTCATTAAGAGGCGAAACAAAATTTATTGGCGCACCTTTTAATCAGGTTGCACCCGCACTTGTTACCACCGGAACAATTAACACTACAACACAGGTAATTGAAGGCGGAATTGCTTACACACAGCGCCCCGACAGCGTTGCCGGATGGATGAAATACGCCCCTGTAAATACTGATACCGGATATATGGAAGTATTGCTGATGAATTCCGATGCAAGTGATACTATTGCCCGTGCGCGTTTTGACCAGCCTGTAGCTGCATCAACCTGGTTCCGTTTCTCAGCACCTTTTGAATATTATTCATCAAATGCTGTTGAATTATCAAGAGTTATTCTGCTGCCAAGTTCAGGTTTTAGTCCTGTTGTTGGAAGTGTTGTGCAGTTTGATGACCTTGAATTTGTAATCACCACAGGTATTCACGAAAATGAAGCGAAAGTAAATTTCAAAGTTTATCCTAATCCCGCAACTGAAGAATTGTTTATCAAAAATCCGGGAACTGAAACAGCAACCATGCAGGTAGTTGATGTAACCGGAAAAAAAGTAGCAAACCTTGACATTGGACTAAACACTACAAGAGCCAATATATCAACCTTTTCACCCGGTATTTATCTGTATATTTTTTCAGATAAGAATTCAGAAGTTTTGCACACGGGAAAATTTGTAGTTACCCGTTAATTTATGAATGGGCATTATTGTCACTTCGAGCGTAGTCGAGAAGCAATCATAATTGTTTTGGTATCTCGACTACGCTCGATATGACATCTTTCATTAACATGATTCAGAAGGCGAATTAATTCAAATTCTTAACCAAAAACTTTTCAGATGAAAAATCTTCATTTTATTTTATCTTGTTTCCTGCTTCTTAGCTCTTGCTTCTATATATCGGCCCAAACCGGAACCTTAAAAGGAACAGTTACCAACGGCAAAACAAAAGAAACCATAATTGGCGCAAGCGTTATTTTGCAAAGCGATACCAAGGTGGGAACCATTACCGATTTTAACGGAAACTATGAACTGAAGCTGCCGGTTGGAAAACAAAACATTGTTTTTTCTTTTACAGGAATGGAAAGCGATACACTTACCTTGAATATAAAAGAAAACCAGCTCACCACCTTCACTATTGAATTGAATGATGCCGCGCAGGAACTGGGTCTAACAGTTGTTTCAGCAGGAAAATTTGAACAGAATTATGGCGAAGTAACCGTTTCAATGGAGATAATAAAACCTGACCTCATAGAAAACAAAAACACCAAAAGCGTTCAGACTGCCCTGGAGCAGGCTCCCGGTGTGGTTATTCTTGATAGCGAGCCGCAAATACGCGGTGGCAGTGGTTTTAACTTTGGTGTTGGAACCCGGGTTGGAGTTTATGTAGATGATCTTCCCATTTCAATTGGTGATGTGGGTAAGCCCGAATGGAGTTTTATTCCCGTTGAAAATATTGAACAGATTGAAGTAATCAAAGGCGCATCATCCGTGCTGTACGGTTCTTCGGCACTTAACGGAATAATAAATATCCGCACCGCTTACCCTAAAAACGAACCGGTAACCAAGGTAAATATTTTTACAGGAATGTACAGCACACCGGCTAACAAAGAAGCAAAGTGGTGGGATGGCATAGCTAATTTTTCAGGCATGAATTTTTTCCATTCACGCAAAATAGGGCAAATTGATTTTGTAATTGGAGGCAACGCCCTGTACGATCATAATTATATAGGCCCGCCCAATATTGATACCTATTTAAATTGCCCTACCTGCCCTAATTTAACCAGAACTACCGAAAATTTTAGCAAATATCAGAATTATGAAATTTCAAAAAATGATGTTGCAGACAAAAAAGCAAGATTGAATTTTAATTTCCGTTATCGTATTAAAAAAATTGAGGGTTTATCTGTTGGGCTTAATGGAAATTTCATGATGTCGCACACCAATTTTTCATTAGTATGGGACAATACCGGTTCCGGAATGTACTCTGCATATCCCGGCACCATGACCGTTCAGGATATGTTTCTGTTTACACTTGATCCGTATATCACCTACTTTACTAAAAAAGGATATCGCAATAGTTTCAGAACCCGAATAAATCACACCGATAATAATAACGGCAATAATCAAAGTAACAGAAGCACAGTATATTTTGGTGATTATCAGTTTCAGCGTTCATGGCAATCATTGGATGGCTTAACAATGACAGCCGGGTTAACAGGAAGTTATGTTGATTCATGGTCGCAGTTGTACACAGCAAACGCTGATAGTAACGGATTAAATAATTCAAAAAATGCTGCAGGATATATGCAGCTGGATAAAAAATTCTGGAAAGACATTGTTAATTTTTCAGGCGGAGTACGCTATGAATTCTTTCAAATTAATGAGCAGGAATTTGTTACCAAACCGGTTATAAGAGGCGGTCTTAGTCTTAAGGCAGCTAAAGAAACCTATTTCCGCACTTCTTACGGGCAAGGTTATCGCTTTCCTACCATTGCTGAAAAATATATACAAACAAGTGCAGGTGGATTAGGCGTGTTTCCTAACCAAAGTTTGAAACCCGAAACAAGCTGGAATTTTGAAATGGGAATTAAACAGGGTTTTAAAATCGGTAAATTTTTTGGTTACTTTGATTTAGCCGGTTTCTGGCAGGAATATCAGAATGCAATGGAATACGTATTTGCGCAGTGGAAACCACAGCTAGGCCTGTCGAGCAATGGCTTCAGGTTTATGAATACAGCAAATATACAAGTTCGCGGTGTTGATATTTCCATTATAGGAAGAGGTGAATTCACTAAAAATTTCGGAATGAATGTGCTCGCAGGTTATACCTATACAAATCCTAAAAACCTTCAGCCGAACTATGAATTTGGAAGAGACAGTTCTGATACAGACCATAATCCTTTAAATGGTATTCAGGGAAATAAATTAACCTTTAATACAACAAGTATTGATACTACGAAGTCAATGCTTAAGTATCGTTTCAGGCACATTGCAAAAATAGATGTTGAGTTCTATTACAAGAAGTTTACATTGGGCTATAGTTGCAGGTATTACAGCTATATGAGAAATATTGACCGTACTTTTTATGCAATTGATAATACTGTTTTAGGAACAGGACTACCTGCATATCGTGGTGATACTTATCAAGAATCGCATTATGACCCGTCAACAGGACAGGTTGTCCCTGACAAGATTATTATTGGCGACAATAAAAGAGGAAATATTGTAATGGATATGCGTTTGAGTTATCAGATTTCACCTGCCCATAAAATTGCAATCATCTGCAATAATATTCTGAACAGAGAATACACATTACGACCGCTTAAGATTGAGGCACCAAGGAGTATTTCAATACAATATACATTGAAGGTTTAGAAGTGAAGAAAGCCCATTTTGTTTCCCGTTCCGAAATTCAAATCCGCTTCAGTGACACCGATGCGCTTGGAATTGTGTGGCACGGAAATTTTATAAAATATTTTGAAGACGGTCGCGAAGCCTTTGCTGCAGAATACGGGCTTAACTATCTTACCATGTATAACGAAGGTTTTGCAACACCGATTGTTAAAACACTTTGCGAACACAAAAAGCCTTTAAAGTATAGTGATGTAGCAATTATTGAAACCGAGTTTGTAGATAATCCTGCTGCAAAAATTCATTTCCGCTACAAAATATTCTGCAAGTCAGATGGCGCGCTTTCAGCAACTGGTGAGACTATTCAGGTTTTTTTAGACAAAAAAGGAAATCTTTTTCTCAACCATCCTCCTTTTTTTGAAAACTGGAAAAAGAAACAAGGTTTATTAAAATGAAAACTGTTTTCGCTGCTGAGGGAAACATAATTACGTCATTAGGCTATACTGCTGAAGAAAATTTTTCAGCGATGGAGCAGGGCAACAGCGGGATACAGAAATTTAGTAATCCCAAATTTTTATCTTTTCCTTTTCATGCTTCACTGGTTGATGATAGAAAATTGAGTGAGAAATTTTCTACGCTTTCCACTAATCAAAACTATACTCGTCTTGAACAGCTATTTATTCTTTCCATTGCTGATGTAATTGAAAAATCAGGGGTGGATTTGAGTAATGAAAAAACACTTTTGATTATTTCTACCACGAAAGGAAATATCAATTTACTGGAAGAACAAAATTATGGCATCTTTCCTGAAAAGAGATTATTGCTTTTTGAAATGGCAAAAGAAGTTGCATGTTATTTCGGAATGAAGAATTCACCTTTGGTTGTCAGCAATGCCTGCATTTCCGGTGTTCTTGCCATTATTACGGCTCAGCGTTTAATCCGTTCAGGACAATATGAAAACGTAATTGTTTCAGGGGGAGATTTGGTTTCTGAATTTACTTTGTCGGGATTCAATTCATTCAAAGCATTGAGTGATGAGCCCTGTAAACCCTATGATGCTGCGCGAAAAGGAATTACATTGGGTGAGGGTTGCGGAACTTTATTACTCACTTCAAACGAAAATTTATTACATAACAATGAGAAGAAAATAAAAGTTGCAGGAGGCTCGGTAAGTAACGATGCAAATCACATTTCAGGTCCGTCACGCACAGGAGAAGAATTGGCTTTGGCTGTGAATAATGCAATCAATGAAGCACAATGCGCAAACGCAATTGACTTTATTTCTGCACATGGAACGGCAACAACCTTTAATGATGAAATGGAAGCAAAAGCCTTTTCAGTTGCGGGTTTGCAAAATGTATCGCTCAACAGTATGAAGGGTTTTTTCGGTCATACGCTTGGTGCAGCCGGTATTATTGAATCTGTTATTGCGCTGGAAACAATGAAAAAAAACACAATGATTTCTTCACTTGGTTTTGAAAATTCAGGAGTTTCAATGCCATTAAATATTATCAGACAAACAGAAAAGAAAGAAATAAATACAAGTTTGAAAACAGCATCAGGGTTTGGCGGTTGCAATGCAGCGTTAGTTTTTAGCGTGTAGAGGCGCGATGTTCGCGCCTCTTTATAAATAGAATAAAATGAGACACAAGCATTGTGTCTCTACAAAAATGAAAATAAATATTACCAATTATTGTTCCATCCACAACAATCAGATAAAACTGAATGGTGAAACACTTCTTGTCAAAGAGAAGCAAGTACCATTCAATGAATTTATTAAATCTACGTACGACCTGAATGCCTCGCCTTACATGAAGTTCTTTAAGATGGACGACCTTTGTAAACTTGCTTTTCTGGCTTCCGAATTTTTGCTGAAAAACAAAAATCTTGCAGAACAATATGGTTCTTCAACTATTTCTCTTTTGTTTGCAAATACATCGTCATCACTGGATACTGATATTAATTACTACAATACGGTGAAAGACTTTCCAAGTCCTTCATTGTTTGTTTATACACTTCCAAACATTATGTTGGGCGAAATAAGTATCCGCAATAAATTCAAAGGCGAAAATGCTTTTTTTGTTTTTGAACAATTTCAAGCAGATTTTTTGTGTAATTATGCGACACAATTGATAGCTGAGAAAAAAGCGAAAGCAGTTATCATTGGCTGGGTTGAATTGCTGAATGACAATCAGGAGGCATTTCTTAGTCTGGCAGAGGAATCAGAAAACGGAACAGAGCTGATAGCTGAAAATTTAGAAAGGTTATATATATCAAATCACTAAATAGTAAATCAATAAATCACTAAATATAAAATGGACGAATTAATAGCAAAACTGAAGACACAGATAATTGAACAACTGAATCTGGAAGGCGTTTCTCCCGATGACATCAGTCCTGACGACCAGCTTTTTGGTGAAGGGTTAGGATTGGATTCCATTGATGCGCTTGAACTTATTGTTCTGCTTGAAAAAAATTACGGAATAAAAATTGAAAATCCTGCTGAAGGAAAAAAGATTTTTGCAACTATCCGCAGCATGGCGGAATATATTACTTCTAAAGGAAAAGCCTGAGACTGAATGTCTGAAAGGATTGCAATAACAGGGCTGGGAATTATTTCTGCCATTGGCGACAATGTGCAGCAAAACCTCATTTCGCTGCGCGCAAAACGTTCAGGCATCGGACAAATTAAATACCTCGAAACAATTCATAAAGGCAATCTTCCAATCGCTGAAGTAAAACACAACGATGAAGAACTGTTAAAACTTGCCGGAATAACTGATGATACCGGATATACCCGCACTGCATTACTTGGAATGATTGCCGCCAAAGAAGCATTTGATAATTCAGGTGCGAAAAAAGGCGATGGAATAAGAACGGCTTTGATTTCTGCAACAACTGTTGGCGGAATGGGAAGCACCGAAAAGTTTTATCTCGATTATATTAATCCTGAAAAAACAGGCGATTTTGTAAAGTATATTGATTCTCATGATTGTGGTGACAGCGCTGAAAAAATTGCTGATAATCTTGGAATAAAAGATTTTATTACTTCTATCAATACTGCTTGTTCTTCTTCAGCCAACGCGCTTATGTTAGGAGCAAGATTGATAAAACACGGAATTGTGGATAGGGTAGTAGCCGGAGGAGTTGACGCGCTTACAAAATTTACCATCAACGGTTTTAATACCTTGATGATTTTAGATAAAGAATACTGCAAACCATTTGATAAAAACCGCACAGGCCTTACGCTTGGTGAAGGTTCAGGCTTTGTGGTTCTGGAATCGCTGGAAGCAGCACAAAAAGCAGGAAAACAGATTTATTGTGAACTCACGGGATATGCAAACACGTGCGATGCGTATCATCAAACAGCTTCATCGCCCGAAGGTGCCGGAGCATTTCTTTCAATGAGTAATGCTCTTGCTTTAAGCAGACTAAAAATTGAAGATATTGATTACGTAAATGTTCATGGAACAGCAACACAAATCAATGATTTATCAGAAGGAAATGCGATGATTAAATTCTTTGGAAACAAAGTTCCGAAATTCAGTTCAACCAAAGGTTATACAGGCCATACATTGGGTGCTGCTGGCGGAATTGAAGCAGTTTTTTCAGCCTTGTCAATTCAGAATAATATCATTTTTCCTAATCTTAATTTTAAAGATAAGATGGATGAATTTGATTTGGTTCCGGTTACTGATTTAATTGAAAATGCCGGAGTAAGAAATGTGCTTTCCAACTCCTTTGGTTTCGGTGGTAATAATACTTCATTACTATTTTCAAAAGCATGAAAGCGTACATCCGCGGCATAGGACAGATTTCACCACAGCAAACTTTTGCCGGTGATTTTCTTGAAAATGTTGTTGCATACAATACCAATATGATGTTCTGCATCGATCCTGTTTACAAGGAATTCATCAACCCTTTGCAACTGCGGAGAATGAGCCGCACCTTACGAATGGGAGTTACCGCAGCAAAAATTTGTCTACTTGATTCAGGAATTGAAATGCCTGATGCGGTTATTACCGGAACGGGTTTTGGCTGCATTGAAGACACTGAAAAATTTTTGCTGGCAATGTTGAATAATAACGAGCAGCAGCTAACACCAACAGCTTTCATGCAGAGCACGCATAACACCATCAGCGGTCAGGTTGCTATTATGCTCAAGTGTAAAGAATATAACAGCACGTATGTAAACCGCGGCTTCTCCTTTGAAACTGCTTTGCTTGATAGTCTGATGCTTATTGAGGAAGGAAATGCACATAAAGTTTTGCTTGGTGGTTTTGATGAAAATTCAGTCAATCTTCATGTTACAACAGAAAGATTGGGGCATTGGAAAAAAGAAAAGATCAATAGTCTTCAACTTCTTGAAAGCAAAACACCGGGAACTATTTCCGGTGAAGGCGCAACGTTTTTTATGCTTACCGATAAGGAAGATGAAAATAACTATGCTTTACTGAAAGGATTTTCTACGCTTTATAAACCTGAAGATGAAAAAGAAGTGAAACTACATGTAAGTGATTTTTTGAAACGGAATAATTTATCTGCAGGTGATATTGACCTTGTTGTTTACGGCTTGAACGGTGATGTAAGAACAGATGATGTTTACTATCATTTGCGTGACAATTTGTTTAATCAAACAGCAGGAGCGTATTTCAAGCATCTATGCGGTGATTATTACACTTCTTCCGCTTTTGCACTCTGGCTCTCGGCAAATGCGATAAAAAAACAAGTTATTCCTGAATCGGTAAGACTTGGTAAAGCACCTTCAGGAGTATTAAAGAACATTCTTATCGTCAATCATTACCGCGATATAAATTATTCGTTCATGTTGGTTTCGCAATGTTGAATCACAGAAAAGTAAATTTAATTTTTCCTTTATTATTTATTCTGTTGCTCACACTTGATTTGAGAATAGGTATCAGCAATTGGTTTTACCCTGCTCTTGTTGTTTTGAAACTTGCAGTTATGTTCTGGGGCTCTTATTTTATCAACTCCAATTATCACATAAAAACCCTTTGCGAAATAAAAACAGATGAAAAAATAATTGCTTTAACTTTTGATGACGGGCCGGATAATACTGTTACTCCCGCTCTGCTGCAAGTCTTGAAGAAACACAATGTAAAAGCTGCATTTTTCTGCATTGGCAGGAAAATTGAAGGTAAAGAAAACGTGATAAAGCAAATTGATTCAGAAGGACACATTATAGGAAACCACAGTTTTTCGCATTCTAATTTCTTTGATTTTTTTATTGCCCGGAAAATGAAAAACGAATTTGAACATTCTGATAAACTTGTTTTTGATGCAACAGGTAAGCAAATGAATTTTTTCAGGCCGCCTTACGGAATTACTACTCCTGCAATGAAAAAAGCAGTTGCAGAAAAGCAATACCATACAATTGGCTGGAGTGTGCGCTCCATGGATTCAATGCAAAAGAATGAAGAGAAATTAATGAGCAAACTGACAGCACAATTAAAACCGGGTGCAGTTTTTCTGTTTCATGATACATGGCAAGGCGTTGTACCTTTGATTGATAAGTTTCTGAATGAAGTAAAAGCTCAAGGTTTTAAAGTTGTTCGCCCGGATGAATTGTTTAAAGTAAATGCTTGCAAGAATGTGTAACACTAAGTCTGTCATATCGAGCGTAGTCGAGATACGAACTCATTTTATTATTTTATTGTTTTTCATTTCTCAAATTTCTTTTGCTCAATATCCCGGATTTAAAACTGTTTCTGATGCAGATGCTTTCAGAAAAAAAGCACAGGAATACACCAGGAAAACCAACTCACTGGAAAGTGATTTCAAACAAGTAAAACATCTTTCCATGCTTACCGAGAACAGCGTCAGCACAGGAAAATTCTGGTTTAAGAAAGATAATCTCTTGCGTTGGGAATACAAAGAACCTGTTCAGTATTTAATTGTCTTGAACAGCGGCAAAGCCTACATCAAAGACAACGGAAAGGTCAAGAAATTTGACATGAACAGCAACCGCATTTTTAAACAGGTAAATGAGCTGATGCTCGCTGCGGTGAAAGGTGATATACTTCAAAGTGCAGATTATAAAATTACTTATTTTGAAGGTAGTGATTTATTTCTTGCAGAGCTTTTACCACTTCAAAAAAACATGAAAGAATATGTAAAGAACATTCTGATTTATTTTGACAAAAAAGATTTCTCAGTTTCAAAATTCAGGATGACAGAATTATCGGGTGATTATACAGAGGTTGAGTTCAGTAATAAAAAGACTAACGTTTCGTTAGAAAGCAGCATATTTACAGGTAATTAATTTCAGGATATGCTTAATCAGATTGATTTTTACGCTTTAAATGATTTCAGCGTCCCCGAAGCAGGAAAGGTTCAGGCTGAAGTTAAGTTGAATGCATCACATGCTATTTTTAAAGGACATTTTCCCGACAACCCGGTTGTTCCCGGTGTTTGTTTAATTCAGATTTCAAAAGAAATGCTTGAGAAATCACTCAACACAACAACACAGTTAATCCAATCTTCGCAGGTTAAATTTCTTGCCGTTGTTGACCCTACGGTTGATGCTGTTTTGCAAATTGCTTTTGACACCAAAGAGCAGGACGGATTGATTTCTGCAAACGCTGCAATCTCAGCCGGAGAAAAAGTATTCTTTAAATTTAAAGGAGTTTTCAAAAGAGATAATGGCTAAGGATTTTTCTTTGCGCTTTCTGCTACTTTGCGCCTTCTGCGTGAAACTGACAGTTGCAGTTGCAGATGAAGGCATGTGGGTTCCTATGTTTCTCGCCAAATACAATGAAGCAGATATGCAAAGCAAAGGACTAAAACTATCAGCTGATGATATTTATAGTGTCAATCACGCCAGCCTGAAAGATGCTGTGGTGCAGTTTGGTGGAGGTTGTTCTGCTGAATTGATTTCAGGTGAAGGCCTGATATTTACCAATTACCATTGTGGCCGTAGCAGAGTTCAATCGCACAGCACGCTCGAGCAAAATTATATTGAAAAGGGTTATTGGGCAATGAATAGAAGCGAAGAACTTTCTAACCCGGGTTTGACTGTTACTTTTTTAGTACGCATGGAAGATGTTACCTCGGAAATTTTAAAAAATGTTTTGCCCGGAATGACAGAAGTGGAGCGTTATACAGCGATTGATAAAACTTCAAAACAGATGGAGAAAAAGATGGTGGAAGACACGCACTATGAAGCCAAGGTGAAAGAATTTTTTGGTGGAAATGAATACTATATTTTTATCACAGAAACATATAAAGATGTACGCCTTGTTGGTGCTCCGCCCGTTTCCATTGGTGAGTTTGGCGGTGATACAGATAACTGGATGTGGCCCCGCCACACCGGTGATTTTTCGTTGTTCCGCATTTATGCCGATAGCCTGAATAACCCGGCTGAATATTCACCCAACAACAAGCCTTACAAACCGAAAAAATATTTTGAGGTTTCCATGAAAGAATTGAAGGAAGGCGATTTTACAATGGTGTTTGGTTTCCCCGGAAGAACACAGGAATACCTGACTTCCTATGCAGTAAAGCAATTGGTGGAAGAAGAAGATCCATTGAAAATTTCTATCCGCGAAAAGCGTTTGGCTGTGATGGAAAAAGCCATGGATGCTGACCCGCAAACGAAATTAAATCTTCATTCAAAATATGCTGGCATCAAAAACTACTATAAGAAGTTTATAGGTGAAAGTATTGGTCTGAAGAAAGTTGATGCAGTGCAGAGAAAACAGGAACTCGAAAAACAATTTACAGAATGGTTGAATGCGAATGAAAGCAGGAAAACAAAATACACAAACCTGTTGCCAGAATTAGAAAAGACTTATGCTGAGTTTGCGCCTTACAATAAAGGAGTAGTGCTGTATAATGAGGCGTTTACTACCCTTGATTTTGTAACTTACGTAAATAGTTTTGCCAAGCTTTCTGACTTGTTGAAAAAGGGCGTAAAGCGGGAAGTTTTAAGTGTAGAAGTGGAAAAGCATACAAAATACATGCGTTCATTTTTCAAGAATTACAACCAGTCACTTGATTTAGAATCTGCTAAACACCAGATAAAGGCTATTATAAATTACATGCCGGAAATACTGACTGAGAAACAGAAAAAGAAATACAGGAAAGACAATGAGAAATATATCACTACACTATTTTCAGGAGATTTACTTGACTCGCTGAAATCTGTCGCGACACTTAATGCTTTGATTGAAAGCGAAGGACCTGCACAAGAAGGTGGAGGCGGAAAAAATAAATCTGATATAGTAAAGTCAGAAAACGGATTTGGTGCATATGATTTGGCATTTCAATTTGTATCAACTGTTACTCAAAACTTCAAAGAATATGTATACCCCAACTATGTAAAACTTGACATCAAACTCGACAGCCTCAACCGCATTTACACCCAAGCCCTGCGCGAGTTTCAAACTGATAAGCTGTTTTATCCTGATGCCAACTCAACACTCAGATTAAGCTATGGAAAAATTGAAGGCTATGCTCCAAACGACAGTGTTGTTTACACACCTTTCACAACTATTGACGGACTTATAGCAAAAGAAAATCCCAATGATAAAGAGTTTATAGTTCCTGCAAAACTGAAAGAACTGTATGAAAAGAAAGACTATGGACAATATGCTGTAAACGGAACTGTGCCGGTTTGCTTTATTGCTTCTAATCATTCAACGGGTGGTAATTCGGGCGCTCCGGTGCTGAATACTCAAGGACAATTAATAGGTACTAATTTTGATCGTAACTGGGAAGGCACAGCAGCCGATGTAATGTATGACCCCGCTATGGCAAGAAATATTTCGGTTGATATACGCTACACACTATTTATCATTGATAAATTTGCGGGTGCAAAATATCTTATTGATGAAATGACGATTGTGAGATGAGATTTCTGAAATCAGTATTACTGTTCTTTTTACTTCCGCTTGTCCTGCTGGCAAGCCCGCTTGAAAAAGCTTTTGAGGCACTTAAACGCTTCGATTATTTTACAGCAAAAGAGTTATTTGAAAAAGCAGTTAAGAAAGAACCTGCCGGTGCTTATTACGGGCTTAGTTTGATTTTCGCCAATGACAAAAATCCTTTTCATAATTTGGATTCTGCGCTTACAACTATTGTAAAATCTAAACAGGCTTTTGCCTTGCTTGAAGAAAAAGATAAGAAAGATCTTGCAGAACTTGGTGTTACAAATAATTCAATTGAGTTACAGAAACAGGAAGTTTTCAAACTGGCTTATGATGATGTTAAACTTATTAATACTGTTGAGCAATGCGAGTGGTTTCTTGCAGGTTTTAAAGACGCGCCACAACTGAACGAAGTAATAAAACTGCGTAACCATCTTGCTTACCTTAATGCTGAAAAAGACGACACTTACCAGGCATTTAAGACGTACATTCAGAAATATCCTGCGGCAGAAGATTTCAGTCTCGCTACTGAAAAATATGAAACAACTTTATTTGAAACGCTTACAGATCCTAAGAATATTCAGTCGTATGTTGATTTCCTGAAACAATATCCTAAATCCACTTACCGCAAAGAAGCGGAAAATAAAATTTATGAATTGTCAACTGTCAAATCTAAAATCAAAGAATACCATGACTTCATAAAAAAATATCCCGATAACCACAATGTTCCTGAAGCGTGGCGAAAAATTTATTCTATTTATACAGCTGATTCTAACCCTGAATCATTTGCGGAGTTCAGGTTGGAATATCCTGACTACCCTTATAAAGACGAAATTCTGAAAGATCTGGAAATTGCTAAAAGCCGTTATTACCCAGCTGTACGAGAAAAAAAATGGGGGTATGTAAACGGTAATGGAAAAATTATTATTCCGTTTGAATACGATTGGTGTGAGCCTTTTTCTGAAGGTATTGCAGAAGTGGGAAAAGCCGACAAAGCAGGATTTATTAATAAAAAAGGAGAATTAATTGTGCCGACACAATATGCTGAAGTGGAACCCTTCAACAATGGTTTTGCGGTGGTGGGCAACGAAGAATTTTATGGCATGATTGATTATTCAGGCAAAGTAGTTGTGCCCCTGAAATACGAGGAAGTATTTGATTTTTCAGAAGGTCTGGCTCGTGTTCTGTTGGATGGTAAATATGGTTTTGTAAATAAAAATGGTGTGCTTGCCATTCCTTTTCTGTTTGATGATGCCGATGATTTTTCAGAAAACCGAGCAGTGGTGGAACTCAATGGAAAGAAAGGCTATATTGATAAAACAG
>CAMDBK010000046.1 GCA_945889235.1 Chitinophaga pinensis | reverse complement strand
AAATACCAATCTGGTCGGCATTATTGTAATCAGAATTAAGGTAAGCAATACCCGTGTTTTCAACATAAGGAGCAGTGCAACTTCCTTCGTAGCTGACAGCATCAACTATAGTAGAAGAGCCTGTAAGTTGAATAGCCAATGCATCAGGTGAACCACTTGATGAAGATGCAGCACCATTTTGAATTAAATCAAACGTATCGGGCATCAGTAAATTATAATTTGCAACCCATGCACCTGCACCGCAGATTACATAATAAGAGTTTGCATTAAGAACATAAGCCGGTAATTGCAGTGAATCATAAAGCGTACTACCTGCTCCGCTATAAAACAGAATACGGTAGGCACTAAGGTTAACAGAGTTTAATCCCGGATTGTATAACTCAATAAATTCAACTGAGTCTATTCCCTGATGGTCGTAGTCAACCTCATTAATAACAAGCGGAGCAACTCCAACTCCCTGTTGGGCATTAGAAACAAAAGCTGATAATACTACAGCACTGATAAGTAATAGTTTTTTCATATAGATAGTTTTAATTTATGCAGCAAATGTAAAACAATTGACTATTAGTCAAACCATTTTACAATTTGTTAATTAAAAATTTGATTAACGGTTTTCGTAAACCAGTAAAGAATCCTCAGCAATTACTGAAGTCAACTCATCAAAATTCTCCCCTCTGGTCATTACACAAAGTATGTAGGGAGCTCCCGGATTATAGACAATTCCGCAATCGTGAAGTTGTTTTACATTGCTTTGTGCAAGTCCTCTTTCACCAAATTTATGGGCAACAATAATATCCTTAGGAAGTTTACCCGGCAATCCTTTTTTAAAATTTGATTTACTAAGATATTCCAATGCTTTTTCTGACATAGTTTTATTCAGATACGTTGCATTATATAATATTCTGAAAAATGAAGAATAATCTTTTACTGACATAAAATCATCCGGTGTTCTTTCACCCGGAATATCAATACCTAAATCAGAATAAACTTTATTAAGAAAACTTTCCTGGATATTCATCAGCAATAAATTTTTAGCCTCATTATCAGAATAGGCAATCATGCTGTTAATAAGCTCATCAACTGTATATGAATTTCCTGTTTGTATTAACGCATGGTCTGTAATATTAGGAGAAGTTGTATCATCTGTATGTTTTGTATACGTAATTTTTTCATGAAGAAACCCATGTTCTTTTTCAGCCTTTTTCAAAGCAGCAATCATAATAGGAACTTTCAGAAGACTGGCAGGTGAGTATGAATCATTTTCACCAATTCCAATCCAGGGGCCATTGCTCAAGTCTCTAAAATATATTGAAACGTGAGATGCTCTTTTTTCTGCCTTTACTTGAGAAATGAAATCATGTAATTTTTTTTCAAGGATTACCATTTTAGCCCTGTTGGAGGGCGCCAAATCAGAGCATTCAAGTAATGGGCTGATAAATTTGTAACCGCTTTCTCTTATTTCTTTTAGCTCATGCTGCTTTTCAATAAGGGCAACTTCTTTTCCTTTTGATTTTCCGGTATATCTTCCAATAATGTAGCCGAACAATATTGCAATAATAACAACTAATATTTTATTTTTTTGCATAATTCAGACACAATGAATTCTTTCATTGTAAACGTTGCAATATTATGCACAGTTGGTTTTTTGTGTAATTAAATTCGACTGAGAGGTGAAATGCACAGACAAAACAAGGAAAAACCAATCCAAAACACCGGATTAATTTTCCCTATACAATTCATTCACAAAAGTATTACTCTTTGCTTGAAGATTTTTTAGGCTTTTTCTCTTTTTCCTTGTCGCTGCTCTTGATAATGTTAATAATGATTTCTTCTTTCTTAGTATCTAAATCAACATTAATAACATCGCCTTCGCTTACCTGTGAACCTATTATTTGTTCTGCCATAGGGTCTTCAAGGTATTTTTGAATAGCGCGTTTCAACGGACGGGCACCAAAGTTGGCATCGTAGCCTTTATCAGCAATATAATCTTTGGCTTTGTCAGTAATCTTTATTTCATAACCCAATTCGTTCAGGCGTTTGTAAAGACTCTTTAACTCAATGTCAATGATTTTATGAATGTCTTCTTTTGCAAGAGGATTAAAAACCAAAACATCATCAATACGGTTTAAGAACTCGGGAGCAAACGCTTTTTTTAATGATTTCTCAATCATGGATTTTGCATCTTCAGTAACGGTTGAAGTTCTTGCACTTGTTGCAAAACCAACACCTTGTCCAAAATCTTTCAACTGACGAGTTCCGATGTTAGAAGTCATGATGATAATCGTGTTCTTGAAATCAATCTTGCGGCCAAGACTGTCTGTCATTTGCCCGTCATCAAGGGCTTGTAACAATAAATTAAAAACATCAGGATGCGCTTTTTCAATTTCATCCAACAGAACAACACAGTATGGTTTTCTGCGAATTTTCTCTGTCAATTGTCCGCCTTCTTCATAACCGATATATCCGGGAGGCGCACCAATCAAACGTGACACAGAAAATTTCTCCATGTATTCGCTCATGTCAATTCTTACAAGTGCATCATCATTATCAAATAAATAATTTGACAAAACTTTTGCCAACTGGGTTTTTCCAACTCCGGTAGGACCAAGGAAAATAAATGAACCAATTGGTTTGTTCGGGTCTTTCAATCCGGCACGGTTACGCTGAATGGCTTTCACTACTTTGCGAATTGCATCATCCTGACCAATTACTTTATCTTTAATAGCCTCATACATTCCCATCAGGCGGCTGCCTTCGTTTTGCGCAATACGCTGAACAGGAACACCTGTCATCATTGCCACAACTTCTGCAACATTATCCTCCGAAACTGTTTCGCGGTTGCTTTTGGTTTCTTCTTCCCATTTTTTCTTTTCAACTTCCAGTTCATCCAAAAGTTTACGCTCTGAATCGCGCAGGTTGGCAGCTTCTTCATATTTCTGGCTGCGAACAACTTTGTTTTTAAGTTCTTTTATATCCTCAACTTTCTTTTCCAACTCAATAATATTTGCCGGAACTTTGATGTTAGTGATGTGAACACGTGAACCTGATTCATCCAAGGCATCAATTGCTTTATCCGGAAGATGGCGGTCGCTTAAGTAGCGCGCAGTCAGCGTTACACAAGCTTTAATAGCATCATCAGTATAAATTACGTTGTGGTGATCCTCGTATTTTGATTTTATGTTATTCAGAATCTGAATTGTTTCATCAACGGTAGTAGGCTCAATAATTACTTTCTGGAAACGTCTGTCCAAAGCACCGTCTTTTTCAATGTATTGACGATACTCATCCAATGTAGTTGCACCAATACACTGGATTTCTCCACGCGCCAATGCAGGTTTAAACATGTTGGAAGCATCCAATGAACCGGAAGCACCACCTGCACCTATAATAGTGTGTATCTCGTCAATGAACAAAATAACATCCGGTGATTTTTCCAATTCATTCATCACCGCTTTCATGCGTTCTTCAAATTGTCCGCGGTATTTTGTTCCCGCAACAAGAGAAGCTAAGTCTAATGTGATTACACGTTTATTAAAAAGAACACGAGAAACTTTACGCTTCACAATTCTTAATGCCAGACCTTCAGCAATAGCTGATTTACCAACTCCCGGCTCGCCAATTAAAATAGGGTTGTTCTTTTTTCTGCGGCTCAAAATCTGAGACACACGCTCAATTTCTTTTTCTCTACCAACAATAGGGTCTAATTTATCGTCTTCTGCTGCTTTAGTCAAATCACGTCCGAAATTATCAAGAACCGGAGTTTTAGATTTGCTGTCGGTTGGTTTGCGGGCGCTTGCACCAAATGTACCGCTGTCTGCATCATCGTCATCATCTGCAGGAGTTCCGTGTTCTGCTTTAGGAGGATTGCTTGTAACTTCACCCAGTGCTCCCTTTACTGCATCATAATCTACTTTGTATTGGTCCAGAACTTTTGTAACAACACTTTCTTCATCTTTCAAAATTGAAAGCAAGAGATGTTCGGTTCCTATAGTATTTGTTTTATAAACTTTGGCTTCAAGGTAAGTAATCTTTAGAGCCTTTTCAGCTTGTTTAACCAACGGGATATTATCCAGTGCATTTTTTTTAGAATTAAAATTGTTTCCTGTTTTTACCGAACCTTCAATTTTTCTGCGTAGTTCCATTAAATCAATTCCAAGAGAAAGAAGCACATTAACAGCTTTTCCTTCGCCATCACGGATTAATCCGAGCATCAGGTGTTCGGTTCCTATATAGTCGTGTCCCAGACGCAGCGCCTCTTCGCGGCTGTAGCTGATAACATCTTTTACCTGTTGTGAGAATTTAGCTTCCATAATTTTAGTTCTATATTTTTTTATCAGAGAATCAATTCAATTTGTCAAACGAAAGTGCGCCAAAATAGTTATATTTTAAAGCCACTCAAAAATAGTTGACAATTATATCCTTGTTTTGTTTCCGATTGTTAATTACCAACCCGAAATTGTTAATAAAATAACGGTTTTTCGTGAAGGATAATTGACTACTTTCGGGGCTCTTTACAAAAAGGGATTATCAAATAACGTGCAAATAAAAAATTACTAAAAATTATGGCAGAAGGCGAAAAAATTATCAGGATTAATATTGAAGAGGAAATGAAGAGTGCTTACATTGATTATTCAATGTCAGTAATTGTTTCAAGAGCATTACCCGATATACGGGATGGTTTAAAACCTGTACACAGAAGAGTTTTGTTTGGCATGCTTGATTTAGGTGTGCTGTCAAATCGTCCGCATAAAAAATCAGCGAGAATAGTAGGGGAGGTGCTTGGTAAGTATCACCCGCACGGTGATACTTCGGTTTATGATACCATGGTGCGTATGGCTCAGGAGTGGAGTTTACGTTATCCGCTCGTTGACGGGCAGGGAAACTTTGGTTCTGTTGATGGAGATAGTCCTGCAGCGATGCGTTACACGGAGGCAAGACTGAAAAAAATTGCTGAAGAATTGTTGGCAGATATTGACAAAGAAACCGTTGACTTCCAGAATAATTTTGATGATACGCTGAAGGAACCAACCGTTCTTCCGGCAAAAATTCCTAATCTGTTGATTAACGGTGCTGCAGGAATCGCGGTGGGTATGGCTACTAATATGGCTCCGCACAACCTGTCGGAAGTGGTGGATGGTATTATTGCCTACATTGAAAATAAAGAAATTACAGTTGAAGAATTACTGAAATACGTGAAAGCACCTGACTTTCCAACAGGCGGAATCATTTATGGCTACGAAGGGGTGAAGAGTGCACTTACCACAGGCAAAGGAAAAGTTGTAATGCGCGCACAAACTTCGTTTGAGCAATTATCAAATGGAAAGGAAGTAATTATTGCTCACGAAATTCCTTATCAGACTAATAAGGCGCTGATGATCAAGCAGACTGCTGACCTTATCAACGATAAAAAATTAGATGGTATTTCTGATATACGTGATGAAAGCGACCGCAACGGAATGCGCATTGTTTATGAATTAAAAAGAGATGCGATTCCCAATGTGGTATTGAACAATTTGTTCAAATACACCGGACTGCAAAGTTCGTTTAGCGTGAACAATATTGCGCTTGTTGGCGGAAGACCGATGGTGCTTAATGTAAAAGACATGATGCACTATTTTGTGGAGCATCGTCATGAGGTGGTTGTACGCAGAACACAATATGAACTGGCACAGGCTGAAAAAAGAGCACACATTTTAGAAGGTTTGCTGATTGCACTTGATCATCTGGATGCTGTAATCAAATTAATCCGTGAATCAGCAACGCCTGATGAAGCAAGAGAAGGATTGATGACTAGCTTTGGTTTAAGCGAAATTCAGGCTCGTGCAATTCTTGAAATGCGTTTACGTGCATTAACAGGATTAGAAAGAGATAAACTGAAAGCTGAATACGATGAGCTGATGAAGTTCATTGCATTCTGTAAAGAAATTCTTGCCAGCGAATCATTACGAATGACAATCATCAAAGATGAATTGCTGGAGATGAAAGAGAAATATGGTGATGAGCGCAGAAGCCAAATTGTTTATTCAGGTGAGGATTTAAGAATTGAAGATATGATTGCCGATGATGATGTGGTGATTACCATTTCACACATGGGTTATATCAAACGCACACTGCTGAGTGAATATAAGACACAAGGCAGAGGCGGCAAAGGCTCAAAAGGCAGCACTACACGTGATGAAGACTTTTTAGAGCACATGTTTGTGGCTTCCATGCACAATTATATGTTGTTCTTTACTCAACAGGGGCGCTGCTTCTGGATGCGTGTTTACGAAATTCCGGAAGGATCAAAGCAAAGCAAAGGAAGGGCTATTCAGAACGTGATTAATATTCCGGCTGATGATAAGGTGGTGGCTTTCATTAACGTGAAAGACCTGAAAGACGAGGAGTATATCAACAACAATTTCATCATTATGTGCACAAAGAATGGTGTGATTAAGAAAACAACGCTTGAAGCATATTCACGTCCGCGCACAAATGGTATCAATGCTATTACTATCCGTGAAGGCGATGAATTGCTGGAAGTAAAAATGACTAATGGAAAATCACATATTCTGTTAGCTATTAAATCAGGTCGTGCTATTCACTTCCCTGAAGCCAAAGTAAGACCGATGGGAAGAAATGCAGCAGGAGTAAGAGGTATCCGCATTCTGGAGAAAAAAGATTGCGTGATTGGAATGGTTTGTGTAGACGACCCGCAGACAACAATTTTGACGGTGAGTGAAAAAGGGTATGGAAAACGCTCAGACATTGATCAATACAGAATTACCAACCGTGGAGGAAAAGGTGTAAGAGCATTGAAAGTTACCGACAAAACAGGAAAACTAATTGCGATTAAAGATGTTACAAACGAAAATGATTTGATGATTATCAACAAATCAGGATTAACAATCAGAATTGCGGTGGAAGATTTGAGAGTAATGGGAAGAGCAACACAAGGTGTTCGCCTCATTAACCTGAAAGACGGAGACAAAATAGCTGCGGTTGCAAAAGTAAATGCCGATAAAGAAGAAGAGCGTACAGCAATTGAAGGAACAGAATTACCTCCGGATAACACACCTGATGAAGTTGACGAAACAGAGGAAGATGATACTGATGAAGGCACAGACGAAGGCGCTGAAGACACATCAACTGAAACTACAGGTGAAGAATAATAACTAATTGAAATCTAACAATTAAAATATGAAATCATTATTAATAACTTCAGCGGCTATACTTATAGGTGGTTTTGCTGCAATGGCTCAGGCAAACAAGGTAACAAGTGCCTATAATTACCTTACATCGTATCAGCAATATAAAGATGCAAACGATTTGCGCTCGGCTGTAGAATACATAGAACCGGCAACTACCAACGAAAAAACTATGGCAAGTGCTAAAACATGGTATTACCGCGGACAGATTTATCATTTAATTTATCAGGACAGCAGCGAGAAAGCGAAAGGAATAGTAGTTGAACCGCTCACATTAGCAGCAGATTCATACATTAAAACGCTGGAACTGGACGCTAAAAAAGAATATTCAAAAGAAATGATAGGCAGGTTGTATGTGGCTGCCAACCAGTTTTACAACATGGGTATTGAGCAATACAACGTAAAGAAAAACAACCTGAAAGCGACTGAGTATTTTGAAAAAGTGTTGCAGATAATTGCTGTTCCTGATGTTGCATCTGCTGATAAAAAGGATATGCCTTACTACAGTTTTCTGGATACAAACGCTACTAATCTTGCGGCTGTAGCTGCGTATGACCTTAAAGATTACGACCGCGCCAAAAAGTATTTTCAGGTAATGATTGATAAAGGTTTCCGTGGAGCGCGACCTTATATTAACATGGGGCAGATATTTAAAGCAGAGAAAAATGAGGCAGGGATGATGGAGGTTATTCAAAAAGGAAGAACAAAATATCCTGATGATGCTGCGCTGATTATTGAAGAACTGAACTATTACCTGGCAAACGGAAAAGACAATGAAGCAGAAGCCAATCTTAAATTAGCCATTACCAAAGACCCGAACAATCATCAGTTGCATTTTGCACTGGGCAGTATTTACGACAAACTTTCGTCACCGGACGATGTGGCAAAAAAACCATCAAAGGAGGAATACCATGCGTTGAGAAAGAAAGCAGAAGGATGTTACATGAAAGCCCTTGAAATCAGTCCTGATTATTTTAACGCGGTTTATAACCTGGGAGCTTTATATTTTAACGAGGCAAGTGATATTTACAAAGGACTGGGCGATATTAAAGACGATAAGCTATACGAATCTGAATCAAAAAGAGCAGAAGCGCTTTTACAAAAATCATTACCATATTTAGAAAAAGCACACGTGATTGATCCGAAAGATAAGAACACTCTTATCTCATTAAAAGAATTGTATTTCCGGAATGGAAATGAAGCAAAGTATGCTGAGATAAAAGCATTAATAGGTAAGTAACTATTTAGTAAACAACAGAAAGGGGAACTTGCTAAAACATTTTCCCCTTTCTGTTTGTTAGTCTATTTAACATAATGTTTATTATAAGACTAATTACTTTACAAGTAACTGATGCTTATTTATATATAAAACCTGTTATTTGAACTAATCTACCGGTTTATCCCAGCCCGATTTACTGTGTATCTATTCTGGTGATAACATTAAACTGGCGGTAAGCTTCAATTTTAGGATCATAGAAATCCTGCGGTGTGTAAACGATATTTACATTTTTTGCCAGCAGGTCTTTATAGCTGTATTGCAATTCCTGGTTTGAATCCGGAAAACCGAGCCAATAATATTTGTTGATTTTACCCTCATTATCTTTTACCGAAAAAGTGACAAAAAAATCTGTCTCCACTTTAATTACTACTCCTGATGCTTTGTTTCCTGTAATGTCTTCAAAGTTTTCAGCTTCACCATCACCTTTGCTTTCCTTGTACATAGCCGCAATTTTTAACAGACCTTCGGGACATACGGTTGCCATGCGCATGCCTATTAGTGAGCCCAGTTCCTCGCCCTGCTCATCTATTTTAGAAAAATCAATGTTGTGGTCCTTTTTCAGCTGCTTTTTGTATGGCACCGAGGCTTCGAGCATGCACAACCCCAGTTTCATGTTATAGGCTTCGGAACTGAGTGTGTCAGCAACTTTATCGAGGCACTCGCACGAGCTTTGGGCTATTTTATCAAGGTAATCCTGAGTAAATCCTTTTAGGGTAAGACATAGAAAACAGGCAAGAATCAGAATTTGTTTCATAGTTCAGGGTATGTATTTAAGGCGCTAAACTTAAAAGAAAAACTTGAGTTACTGCCCTAATATCTTGGCATCCACAAAAAATACGGACTGCACCTCTATCTGATGATCAGATGTAAGAAGCTCATCGGTTATGGTATTTACACGCAGGGTGAACTTGTCTTTTTTAATAAATTCCTTGAGGTCGGTAGTACTTAAATCTAACAGCAGAAAGCTTCCTGCGGTGTCGGGAATGTTTTCTTTCCAGGCAATTTCCTGTTCGGCAAGGCCATCTGCTGAAATATAGATGCGCACCGTTTTAAGATAGCTGAAATCATCGCCTGCCGGTGATGTTTGATTTACGGCTAAGTGTGTGAGTTTTATTTCTTCCACCAGGTCTTTTGCCGTATTGTTAAGGGCAAAGGTGGAGGCTGAATTGGTTTCAATTTCTGGGGTAAGAATATTTATTGGCAGATTTATACCTACCGTTGCCGGTATGGTAACGGTTTGGTTATAGGGCATGTTAAACTGCGTTAGCTTATCTATTTGTTTACAGCCTGCGATGGTTAAAATAAGGAGTGTTAGTGTAAGTAGTTGGGTTTTCATGGGCGGGGGTATTTAGTATTGTTTTTCCGTTGCCTTAAAAATTTATCAACCACTAAAATCAGCAGCAGCGAAAATATAAAATTAGAAAGAATAACAGCACCCATACTTTCATAAACAGGTATTCCAAGGTTTAAGTAATATGAAAGCCCTGAAGCAACGGCAACAGGTGTTTCAATTAATGCTGTTGCTGCGCGTATTGGTTTCGGCAACGTCTCGTGGGCATAAAAAATCAGGTAAGAAACGTGGTTAACAAAACAATTGCTGAACTGATTTTGAAATACCGTACCAATCTTATTATTCAGCAGTTGTAGGGTCAATAATTGTTGACACCTTGCTAACTGAATTTGCCGGAAACCCGCCTTGCTTTGCGTGTTCACGAACCATCTCTTCATTGGGTGCATTGTAAACGCAATAGATTTTATCGGTGGTTACATAGCTATGTACCCACTGAATTTGGGAACCCATTTTGTTTAACACCCCGCATGAGGTTTGCGAAATTGCTTTCAATTGTTCGGCAGTCAGTTTTCCTGCTCCGGGAATTTCTCTTTCAATTACATATTTAGGCATACGTTAGAATTTTATTTTTTTTGCTTACTCTTCCCGATAACTATCGGGACGGTTTTCAGCTTCCCCGTTTATTTTTTGTTTGCCAAATTTAAGTTTTTTTGAAGATGATAATTTATTCACTTCACATTTTTTTAATTGCTCCACTTATAAAACAAAAAGTGTTATTGCTTTATTATTCTTAAACCAGGCAGCGTGTTTCCAGCCGCATCTGCAAATCGGCAAGCACTGCTTTGCGCCACTGCTCGGCATCACCGGCAGCCTCGGTAAACATTGCTTTATAATCAGCAATGTCAAATGCCTCCAGATTAAGTTTAATGGTTTTAAAAAGTTTTGGCAAACCCTCACCCGGAACCTGCACATGGTGCAGCCCTCCGCTGTAGGCAATAACCATTTGCCCGAAATTAAGGCGGCTAAGAATATCAACCACACCACCCCGCACGGTCATTTTTTTGCCGTCAGTATCCAAACCGTTCTTACGTTTCATGCGGCCTTCGGCAGCAATAACAATAACGGCATCATCGTAAATTGATTCTAAAAACTCGTCCCAGCTGTCGTCACGTTTGCGTGTTATTTTGGTCATACCCGGACTGAATAATTTAAACAACAAACCCACCAGCGGACGGTCTAATGTTTTGTCGGCACCCGGCCCCACCATGCGTTTGCTGAGCCTGCGCAAAAAATGAGTGGGCAAAAAACCAAGAAACAAAACTTCCATCAATGATGTGTGGTTAAGAAAAACAATCAACCGCACATCGTTCCAGCGGATGCGCTCTTTGGGCCAGCCAATTTTAGTGCGGTAAAACAGTTTTGAGAAAACCTTGAAAAGAAAAAGAATACAAAAACTGATTATACTTCTCATGTTTGTTGTCGTCACCCTGAACTTGTTTCAGGGTCTTTATTTTGAGATGCTGACCTCGCCTCAGGCGAGACAGCATGACGGTATATTTCTCTGTTTTACTAATTAAGTGCTGTAGTGCTTAACTTATTCTTTTCCCTTATTTTTTCTGCCTGCTGAATAAAACGGTCAATAATTTCAGTCGTGTTTTTCGGGTGAATCATATGGTACAAATGCTCACGAAATAAATCCGTTTCACGCGGACTTGTAATGTCCATTATCTCGGTAAACTCACTGCCTTCATATATTCCGGCAACGTAACGGGCAACACCATCTCTGTTGCTTTTAAGAATCAGTACCGGAATTTGGTGAGCCGGCATATTTATTAATCGTACTTCATCATCAAATGTTTTTGAAACCTCAAGCCCCGAATGAATTTGAATGGCAAAAACCTTTGCCGGCAAGCGATTCAGCGCCTGCTCAATAGGTATGCGGTTTAAGTGCGGCAGCGAATCAAGTGTAGTCATCATAAATAATATCCTGACTTTAATTGATTTCCATAGATTGTCGCGCAGGTTTGAATCAACACCAATCAGCCATTCGGTAAGACTAATGCCCCGCCTGCGTACTGAGCGTTTTGTATCCCAGGGAATAATGGCGCGGGCTGCTGCAAACATGGCACGCTCTGCAACATTCAGCCGCGATGGTAAAATAACATCATCTAAAAAACCCAGCAGCGCGTGTTTTGCTTCTATCCCGAAAAACGGGTTGGCGCCAATTCTTCCGCACAGGTAATTGCGAATGCCATCCAGTTTATCAAAAGCGCGGTCCATCATCAGAAAATAAATGTTTGCCATGCTGTGGTCAAAAATGTAAACCGAGTGTCCTCTTGAACCAAAGTACGAAACCACCGCATCAATATTATACACTACAAACTGCGAATACTGCACTGGAGGCAGATCATTGGGTATAGTTCCGTAGTGCATTGCGGCAGCAATATATTTACGCGAAGGAATTGCAGCCAGCAAACCATCAAACGTATTTAATCCCATAAACCCGTGAATAAAAAGAATGACAGGCAATTTCTTTTTAGAATCTTCTTTATACGTTTTAGCCATATCAACCCGTATGGTAGTTGGTCCGTAGCGGGTTTCGCGTTCCACTTCCAGTTGAGGCCAGGTCAGTGCTTTGTCATCTACATAAACAGTCATGCGCTCAGGAACATTATTCATGTAACGCAAAAAACCGGGACTTTCATTTTCCTTTGCCCAGCGGTAATACAGCCATGCCAGCGGTCTTCTCTTTTCTGACTTGGTAGCAATAAAAGCAATTCGCGCAGATTTTTTTAAAAAGTGCGGGGTAAACGTTATTTCCTTTTCGTTGGTATCATCTACTACCGTTACTGCAATTTCTTTTGAATTAAATGCTTCTGAATTACGCGTTATTCCTGCAACTTGTCCCGCAGGATTACTTGCCAGAAACACATAATCCAATCCTTCTTTTTTATTTTTTTTCAGGTATTTCCCCAGCTGCTCATTTATTCCTTGGGTGTATTCTTCAATATTGTCGCGCTCTAAATAGCGGCCTTCAATCTGGTCTTTAGTAATGTAACCCAACCTGAGCAGTTGTTTCAGAAATTCAGATGCATCGGTAACATCGGTAAGGTGACGCTGGCGTTTAAGTTTTGAATTAACAAAGGTGTAACGTATTAATTCAGGATGCCAGATATACTTGTAGTTTTCTAAAAGGTAATCATAAACTCCCGAAGGTGATTTACCGTTTGAAAGCCCCACCAGAAACCGTTTGTCTTTAGCCGTTGCCTTGTTGGCATGCTCAATAAAATCAAGTCCTATAGCTTCATCAAATTTATTTTTGTCTTTAAAATATTTTGTTTCCGGAATGGTGTTATCAGGTAAACCATCCGTATGTTTTGCTGAGTCTTTCTGCGTATCTTTCTTCATACTCGTTTTTATAACAGGGTATAATATTATTAATAATTATGCAATGATGCTACTGATTTTCGATGGAATGTTTTCAGATGAAAAATACTCGTTTTCAATGATGTGTTTTATTAGCTTTGCTGCCAATGGCAGAAAATATTGAAAATGCTTTTAATCAAAAACTCGTAGGCAACGCGGCAAAGCTTTACCTTCCTGTGCTTGAAAAATATCACCGCGCAAAATTTCTCGGGCTTGAAAATATTCCGGAAAAACCTTTTTTGGGTGTGGGCAACCATTCGGGAATGCACTTTATGCCTGAATCATTATTGTGGATTGCAAAATACCACAGCATGGATAACAACGTGCACATGGTTACGCTCATTCATAACCTTTCGCACAAATTAGGAAGCATGCTAAAACTTCCGCTCAGTGATTTTGGTTTCATTGAAGCTAATCCCGAAAAAGCACTGGAAGCCTTAAAGGAAGGATTTGCTGCAACGGTTTATCCCGGCAGCGACCGCGATAATTCAAAACCATTTTCCGAACGGAATAAAATTGATTTTTTTGAGCACACCGGTTATGTAAAACTGGCGTTACGGGCGCGTGTTCCTATTCTTCCTGTGGTTGGTATTGGAGGAGCAGAAACTGTTTTTGTTATTTCGTCAGGCGAAAAAGTTGCCGAAGCAACCGGACTAAAAAAATTACTGAAGCTGCATACATGGCCCGTGTACTGGTCGTTTCCGTTTGGCTGGCACGTAGGGCATCTGCCTTATTTTTCGTTGCCCCTCCCCTCTCAGATTACCATAAGTGTCCTTCCCCCCTACTCTGTTGACCAATATGATTCCGAAGATGCAGACAATCCTGATATTGTTCAGAAAATAAATCTGGAAATCATCATCATGATGCAGGAAGAAATGAACAAACTTGCAAAAGGAAGAATTCCGATTGTTGGATAAACTTATTTTGCCAAAACCAATTTAAGATAACTTCTGAAGTTCGCACCCTTTG
>CAMDBK010000045.1 GCA_945889235.1 Chitinophaga pinensis | reverse complement strand
GTGGTCGCGGCCAACCATTCCTAACTGAAAATCAATATAGGCCCATTTATAGACAAATAATTTTACTCCAAAATCAAATTGTATTCTTTTTGCAAACGAGCCAGTGCCAACATAATTAAACGGATTTGGATAAACACCAAGTCCCACATGCAAACCAAAACCAACCATACCGCCTGTGCGAAACTGGAAACGTGTTCCCGCACCTCCATAACTGTTTCCGAAACCTAAACCAAGGCATACATATTTATTATGTCCGTTTAATTCAAATTTTGATTTTGGTTTTTTCGGTTGTTGCTCTTCAACTTTGTTATCATACGAATAAACGTACTGTTCTTCAGTAGTTTTTTCAGGGGCTTTTTCTTCAACCTTAGTAAAGTTTTCTTCTGAGCCGTCCTGATATTTTATGGACATAACATCCTGTACTTTTACTGTGCGGACTGGTCCGTCAGGTTGATCGAATTTTTTGAATTTGATAATTTCGGGAGTAATTTCTTCCACCTTTGCTTTCCATTCCGAACCGTCTTTCATGTAGATGTAATCCTGCGCCTGCGCAGAAACTACAAACAGAAAAAGAACAGAGAATACGCTGTAGCTACGCTCAACTATTTTTGATAGGGTTTTCATCGAGAATTAGTTTTTTTAGTTTGGTTAATTCTTCATTTCGGGGTTTGTCGTCAGTAAACTTAGGTGCAATTTTTCTAAGACTTTTGAAAACCTTTTGTGTTGCTGGGGAAAGTTTTGATTCAAATCCAAGGTAATCCACTGCCTGCAGAATGGTCATAAATTCAATCGCTAAAATTTCTGCTGTATTGTCCACTACTTTTTTTGTAATCAATGCTGAATTGGTTCCCATGCTTACAATATCCTGATTGTCGTTATTGTTGGGAATACTGTGCAGATACATCGGATAAGCAAGCGTCTGGTTTTCGGCAGTTGTTGATGTTGCGGTAAACTGAATTCCCTGCATTCCGAAGTTAAGTCCTAGTTTACCAAGATTTACAAATGGCGGAAGTTTTCCGTTCAGTTTATCGTTCAGCAGATAATTCAACTGACGCTCACACATCATACTCATCTTTGCTACTGCAATTTTCAGCTTGTCCATTTCAAATGAAACATAATCACCGTGGAAATTTCCTCCATGATAAACGTTTTCGTTTTTGTGGTCAATGATAGGATTATCGTTGGCTGAATTTACTTCATTCAGCAACACTTTCTCCGCATTTGAAATGGTATCGTAAACCGGACCAAGTATCTGAGGAACGCAGCGCAGTGAATAGTACTCCTGCACTTTATCTTTCAAAACTTCCACTTCTACTTTTTTGCTGTAAAGATGGTCGGGCCGGTGACGAATAAGTTTGCTTCCCTTCAAAGCCTGACGCATAGTTTCAGCAATTTTCTTTTGACCGTCATGGATTTTTGCGTTGTTCAGTCCTTCCGAAAAATGGTCGTCAAATGCTTCCACAATCTCGTTAATCATGGATGATGCAATGATGCTCCACGATAAAAGATTTTGTGATTTCAGGATATTAATCAATCCAATTCCTGTCATTGCAGATGTTCCGTTCATCAGTGCAATTCCTTCACGGATGTGGATTTGCAGCGGTTTTATTTTTGCTGCTTTCAAAGCAACGGAAGTTTTTACTTTCTTGCCCTTATAAAACACTTCGCCTTCACCAATCAGGTTCAAAGCAAATTGTGCAAGCTGCACCAGATCACCACTGGCGCCAACGCTTCCGTGTTCGGGTATATAAGGATAAATATCATTGTTGATAAATGCAACAATGGTTTCAACAAGGCTTTTATGAATGCCTGAAAAACCAAGCATCAATGTATTTAATCGCGCCAGCATTACCGCTTTTGCATATTCATCGGGAAGCGGATTTCCAAGCCCTGAGCAGTGGCTGCGTATTAAATTGTATTGCAGCGCCAGTTTATCTTTCTCGCTGATGCGGTACTGCGCCATCGGCCCGAAGCTGGTATTGATTCCGTAGATAAGTTTGTTGTGTGAGAACTCGTCAAGGAATTTGTGGTTGTCTTCCACATTTTTCAATGCCTGCTTATCTAAAGCGATTTTGTCGCCATCAAACAATACATTTTTAAAATTTCCTAAATTTAAATACCTGTTGCCTATTACTACCATCCTGTTTTTTGGAAAAGGATGCAAGTTTAACGAATTGTTTGTTTTGTTTGTAAACAGAAATCTATATTTCATGGAAAATGATTTTAATCAATTCCATTATTTATACTTGTTAAAAATTAATTTTGCCGAAATTTTATTTTAATGCAGATAGAAAAGACAGATGTATTGGTGATAGGTGCGGGACCTTCAGGCACTGTTGCCGCTTCGTTGGTGAAGAAAAGCGGGTTGAATGCAATTCTGGTTGAGAAGCAAAAATTTCCGCGCTTTGTTATTGGTGAAAGTTTGTTGCCACGCTGTATGGTTCATCTGGAAGATGCTGGTTTATTAGATGCTGTGAAGGCACAAGGCTTTCAGGAGAAGTTTGGTGCTAAATTTCTGAAAGGCGATAAAATGTGTGATTTTAATTTTTCTGATCAGTTTACCGAAGGATGGAAATGGACATGGCAGGTGCCCCGTGCGCAGTTTGACAAGGCACTGGCAGATGAAACAGAAAGAAAAGGCGTTCCGGTTTATTACGAAACAGGAGTTGTAGATGTACAGATGAACGGAACTGATTCGCTTACTACAGTTGAAGATACGAATGGAAATAAAAGACAGATAGAAGCAAAGTTTATTATTGATGCCAGTGGCTACGGGCGTGTGCTGCCCAAGCTTTTTGATTTGGATAAACCCTCCAACTTTCCTGCACGCAAGACTTTGTTTGCGCATGTAAAAGATGTGAGACGCCCTGATAATATTGACGGAAACCGTATTACCATTATTGCGCACCATACAGATGTATGGATCTGGGTTATTCCTTTTTCAAACGGAAATACTTCTCTGGGCTTTGTTGGAAACAACTGGTTTTTTGAAAACTTTTCAGGAAGTCCTGAAAAACAGTTTCGTGAAATGGTGGAAGAAGTTCCGCATATCAATGAGCGTTTCCGTGATATTGAATTGGTTTTTGAGCCCCGCACTATTGAAGGCTGGAGTATTTCTGTTAAACAGTTTTATGGCGATGGTTATGCGCTGACCGGCAACAGCAGTGAGTTCCTTGACCCTGTGTTTTCATCGGGGGTAACATTCGCCACCGAATCGGGGGCGGTGGCTGCAAAGCTTGCCTGCCGCCAGATTAAAGGCGAAAAAATAGATTGGGAAAAAGATTTTGCACAACACATGAAACAAGGTGTTGATACTTTCCGCTCGTATGTGGCGGGCTGGTATGACGGCACTTTACAGGATATTTTCTTTTCGCCTAAAGTGGATTTGAATATTAAACGCCAGATCTGTTCGGTGCTTGCAGGGTATGTGTGGGACCTGGATAATCCATTTGTAAAAAAACATAGCCGTGTTATTGGCAACCTTGCGCGCTTGGTGAAGATGGAAGCGGGGGTGTAGTCTGCGTCATGCTGAACTTGTTTCAGCATCTCATTAATCAGGGTCTTGCCCCAAAAATGAATACGATAAATCCTTCATATCTGGATTTAATGTTTTTATCAAATTAATCTTCCAGTCTCTGTGCCAGTTTTTTAATTGGGTTTCTCTTGCAATAGCTTGTTGAATATCTGTATATTCCTCAAAGTATAATAAGTCAACTACATTGTATTTCTTTGCAAAGATAGAACCTGTTCCGTTTTTATGTTGTGTCATTCTTATTTTTAAATCTGCTGTAACGCCAATTTACAAAACACTTCGGGATGGATTGCTTATTATATATGTATAGCTTTTTTGCATTGTAATATGCTCAAAGATAATTAGAGATGCTGAAACAAGTTCAGCATGACGAGCAACTTTCCGCAACGCGCTCACCATCCATAGCAGCACTTACAATACCTCCGGCATAGCCGCCACCTTCACCGCAAGGAAATAAGCCTTTGATTTGAGGGTGTTGTAATGTCTGATTATCTCTCGGAATTCTTACCGGAGATGATGTTCTTGATTCTATTGCAACTACTACAGCATCGTTTGTTAAATACCCTCGCATCTTTTTTCCGAATTCAATAAAGCCTTCATTTAACCTTTCTGAAATAACAGGTGGCAATACATCTTTCAACATCACTGATTTTACTCCGGGCTGATACGATGTTTCGGGTAGGGCAGGGGAGAAAATATTTTTTGTAAAATCAACTAAACGCTGGGCTGGAGCAGTTTGAGAATTTCCAGCAGAGGCGCATACTGCCTGTTCTAAGGCTTGCTGGTATTTCATTCCCGCAAGCGGACCATATTTTTCAAAAGCTTTGTAATCTTCGGGCTCAACGGATACCACAATTCCTGAATTGGCAAAGGGGTTATTACGTTTGGAGGGCGACCATCCGTTGGTAACAACCTCGCCCGGGGCAGTGGCACAGGGCGCAATAATTCCGCCCGGACACATGCAGAAGGAATACACGCCACGCCCGTTAACCTGTTGCACAGCACTGTAAGGTGCAGCAGGCAAATAAGGATGCCGTACATCGCAATGGTACATGATTTTGTCAATCAGTTGTTGGGGATGTTCTACACGCACACCCATGGCAAACGGTTTTGCTTCTATTAAGATTCCTTTGCTGTGGAGCAGTTCATATATATCACGGGCTGAATGGCCGGTGGCGAGGATAAGGGCATCGGCTTCCAGCTTATCACCCTGCCCGACTTTGTCATTCAGGCGGGCATTTTGGAGAACAACTCCTTTTACTGCGTTGCTGCTTATTAGTATATCGGTAACGCGTTTTTCAAAATGAATTTCACCGCCTGCATTTAATATGGTTTCGCGCATTGACTCAATAATGCCGGGCAGTTTGTTGGTGCCGATGTGTGGATGGGCATCAATCAGTATCTCTTCGGTGGCACCGTGCTGCACAAATACAGAAAGGATGCTGCGGATATCGCCCCGCTTGTTGGAGCGGGTGTAGAGCTTGCCATCGGAGTAGGTGCCGGCACCGCCTTCGCCAAAGCAATAATTGCTGTCGGGATTAACGATATGCTCTTTATGAATTGCCGCTAAATCTCTTCTTCTGTCGCGCACATTTTTGCCGCGCTCGATGATGATTGGTTTTATGCCTTTTTCAATCAGGCGCAGCGCGGCAAATAATCCGGCAGGGCCTGCACCTACAATGATTACTGGTTTGCCATTAGTTACAATGGGATAGTTTTTTCTCTGGATAAAATCGTCTTCAACTACTTTCTCACCTTTTGCAAATACTTCAAAGCTCAGATTTACTTTTACTTGTCTGGAACGGGCGTCATACGACCTGCGGATAAGGCGGAAGTAGCCAATCTCGTTTTCAGCAACACCTGATTTTTCGGCTATGGCTTTTGTAAGCGCTTCATCAGAGGCGGCTGTTTCGGGGGTTACTACAAGGTCTATTCGTTTCATTTAAAAAGTTCTTAACTATTTGGCTACTTCACTACTTGGCTGCATTCTAGAAATTTGGTTTCAGCCTGTATTTGGCGTAGAAATTATTGATGTGCTGCACGGCTTCTTCGGGGGTATCTACTAAGCGGAAGAGGTTGAGGTCTTCGGCATGGATATTATTTTCTTCGGTGAGCATTACTTCTTCAATCCATTTGAGCAGACCGCCCCAGTATTTTTTGCCCACCAATACTATAGGGAAACGCCCTACTTTTTTGGTTTGGATGAGGGTAATGGCTTCAAAGAGTTCGTCAAGCGTACCAAAGCCACCGGGCAGAACAATGAAACCCTGTGAGTATTTCATGAACATGACCTTGCGCACAAAAAAGTAATCGAACTGCATATTTTTGTCATTGTCTATAAAGGGGTTTCCTTTTTGTTCAAAGGGCAGTTCAATGTTTAAGCCTACTGATTTTCCGGCTCCGCGGGTGGCACCTTTGTTGGCGGCTTCCATTATTCCGGGGCCGCCTCCGGTTATAACTCCAAAGCCTGATTTGGTGAGTTGAAAGGCTATTTCTTCGGCTAGGGTGTAATACTTGTTTTCGGGTTTGGTGCGTGCCGAACCAAAAATGGATACGCAGGGACCAATGCGCGCCAGCTTTTCAAAGCCATCAACAAACTCGCTCATGACTTTAAATATCATCCAGCTGTCGTTGCCTTTTATTTCGTTCCAGTCTTTTTCGCCAAAGGCTGAGCGTATCCGTTTTTCGCTTTCTTCTTCGTTGGTCATAGTGGGGTGTTTTGGGGGATTGCGCAAATATACTTAAAGAGTTTAGCTGTAAATCAGTGATAAACTGATATTATTTAGTGTTCGGCTGCCACAGATTATACTTCGGCTACCATAGCCGGAGGTTCGGCTATGGTAGCCGAACAATTTTTTGCCATTGCCGGAGTATAATCTGTGGTAGCCGAACAGTTTCTTACCGTTGCCGGAGTTCCGTCTGTGATAGCCGAACAGTTTCTTACCATTGCCGGACAATAATCTATGGCAGCCGGAGTATAATCTGCCGCAGCCGGTTATCATTTTACCGCAGCCGAACTACAGTTTGCTATAGAAAACGGCCTAATAAACAAAAAATTCTCCGCGCCTCCGCGCCTTAGCGGTAAAAACCCTTCGACTACGCTCAGGGTGACACACGCCTACCGACTATGGACTATCGACTATGGACTCTCCCCCCTAAAACCTGCTTACAATCCCAAAATGTATCTTCCCCGAGCGGAAATTAATAGGATTATCAAACTGCTTACCCAGCGCATAGGTGAGTGAGAAAATACCTATTTTAGTTTCAAACGTAATACCCGCGCCAAAGCCAAAGGGGCGGTCGAAGATGCGTTTTCCGCGACTGGTATTCTCGTAATACGCCCCATCAAAAAACGTGAAGAGGTACGAGTTTTGTTCCAGCAGAAAACGGTACTCCACCGTGGCAATGCTGTAGAGCGAGGCAAAAATGCTTTCCTCATCAAAGCCGCGCAGGGTTTTTAGTCCGCCAATGCGGGGCAACTCATTCTGAAAAAGGTTCTGGTTAAGCAACATGGCAGCCTGCATACCCGTTTTAACCGTGCTGCGGTTACCGATGGGAATATAATACTCCACAACCAAATCAGCATTTACCTGAAGGGTTTTCAGTTTCAGCCCCTCGTAGGCCTCGGGATTGATTTTAGCATTCTGGCGAATGGTTTTGTTACCTGCCCTGATATTGGTATTAAGGCGCACACCCTTGCGGGGGTTGAAGCGGTAGTCCAGTTTCTCGAATTTGCCCCCGATACCATAGAGCAGAGTTTTAACATCGGCATACTGGGGCAGGGTGGTTATATTCTGCAAACCATAAGTGCTCAGCAGGTTAGATGTACGACTGTCAATAAACACTTTAAGGTAGTTTCCTCCACTGAAAAGGTATTGCAGTCCCCCCGACATATTAATATTAATGAAAGTAGTATCACGCTTGTAAAGGTCAAATTTAAGGTCAACCCCAAAAGGAGAATTGAACAGAAAAGGATAGACAATCTGTGTACGCAAATCCTGCGTTTGTGCCTGCAGCTTGCGCCAGTTAATGCTTATCAGCTCGCCCCTGCCGAATGAGTTTAATAAATTCAGTTTAAGGTCGCCAGTTATCAGCACCTTGCCGGTAATACTGTTGGGCAACACGCCCAGAATACCGTCAAACTGACTGGCGCCTTTTTTATCAAGGTAGACATACAGCTTGGTTTTATCTTTACTGAAAACCGCCAGCGGGCTTTGTGTTTCGCGCACAAAAGCAAGTTCCTTGGTGCGAATAGAGATTTTACGGATCTGGCTTTCGTCATATAAATCGCCCGGCTTTATACCGTAATAGTTGTAGAGGTAAACGGGTTTAACCTTTGCTGTTCCCTTAATCACCAGGCTGTCGATGGTAAACAGTGCGTTCTTTTTCAGGTTCAGTGAAGCCTGCAGTTTGCCATCCAAAATCCTCATGCTGTCAAGCTTAACGGCAGCGAAAGGATAGCCGTTGTTCTCGCACCAGCCCACAATGCGCTTTTGCAAACGGGTTACGTTATGGAAATAAATAGGCTCGCCAAAAAATATTTTCTCCCTGAAGTTAGAGCGGCTGAGAATATCCTCACTTACATTACCCGCCTTAATGGTAGCCCACCTGAAAATATCGCCCGTAGTTATCCATGCCTTTAAGTGCAGGGAATCTGTTTTAACAGAACTGTCAATGCGGGCAGTCAGGTAGCCGTTATCGTTAAGGCGGAGAATAATGTTTTGCAGCTCGCGTTTCTGTGCGCTGTCGTTTACAAACTCGTTTTTAAAACCGGTAATTTTTTTAAACTTCTTTTGCGGCACAACGCTGTCGTTGCGCACCAATTCCAGTTTAAAAAAGGTGTATTGGGCAGTGCTTTCAGATGCAATACCTGATAGTAAAATGGACAAAAACAGTATTAGTTTATTCTTCACGCTAAGTTTCAATCGTTTCGTCACCCTGAACTTGTTTCAGGGTCTTTCTTCAATCAGATGCTGAAACAAGTTCAGCATGACGATATTCATCAATTTCATTTTAAACATTCCAGTCAATCTCCCCAATTCCCTTACTGCGAAGGTATTCATTCGTCTTTGAAAAATGCCTGCACCCGAAAAAACCATTGTAAGCCGAAAAAGGCGAGGGGTGGGCAGATTTAAGGATAAGATGTTTATTGGCATCAATCAACACCTCTTTGTTCTGAGCAAAGCGTCCCCACAAAATAAACACAAGGTTTTCCCTTTTGTCTGAAAGCCTTTTGATAGCGGCATCGGTAAAATTCTCCCAGCCGCGTTTTTGGTGCGAGCCGGCAAGGTTAGCGCGAACGGTAAGTGTTGCATTGAGCAGCAGAACACCTTGGTCAGCCCACTTCTCCAGATTGCCTGTAGCCGGAATGGGTAAACCTAAATCAACATTCATCTCTTTAAAGATATTAACCAGTGAGGGCGGTTTGCCAATTCCATCGGGCACCGAAAAGCATAGCCCGTGCGCCTGCCCCTCACCATGATAAGGGTCTTGTCCGAGAATAACCACCTTCACCTTATCAAAAGGCGTATGATTAAATGCTGAGAATATTTTATTGCCCGGTGGAAATACCCGCTGCGTTTGCTTTTCAGTAACCAGAAACTCTTTGAGTTTAATAAAATACTCAGCAGTAAATTCAGCTGCAAGTTCAGCTTTCCAGCTTTCGTCAATTGCAGGGCTTATAGTATTCATTTCGTTTCGTATGTTTTATACATGAGAATCATATAACTTTTTATCGGAATTATGTAATACTTGCAGCCTGTTATCTGTGTTTCTTTGTAGTGATAATTTAGGTTCTGAAAAATTGTTGATAACCTTTATTTCACATGATTCGTATGAACAAACAATAATTTTACTTTTGCACCGTTATTATTACATGAACACTCACTCAAAAAACACATCACCCTTGAAAAAAGTTGCTATTATTTTAGTTGTATTGGTTGGTTCGGCAATGGTCTTCTCATCCTGCAAATCACATGAACAATGCCCTGCATACGGCAGCGTTCAAACGCAGGAAGTAAAAGGGTAAGTTGTTTCATCGGTCTTAATTGCTTTCTATAAGTCACGCCATTGGTGTGACTTTCTTTGTTTCTATTGTCGTCATGCTGAACTTGTTTCAGCATCTCTTTATCCCCACACAAATTTTACAGTCTGCACCAACTCCGGATGCAAGCTCTTAGCTACCGGGCAATGCAAGGCTGCGGTTTCAATCATTTTCTTTTGTTCCTCAGTGTAACTGTTAGCAGGGAAATATAAATCCACCACTATTTCAGCTATTCTGCGCGGGTTGGCAGCCATAACCTTGGTTACCTCAGCACGAGCGCCATTAATGCTGTAATTATTTTTCTGTGCCGAAATACCAACAGTGGTAAGCATACACACGCCCAATGAAGTGGCCGTTAAATCCGTTGGTGAAAACGCTTCGCCTTTGCCCATGTTATCAACAGGTGCATCGGTTATTATCTCCGTTCCTGATTTAAGGTGAACGGCTTTGCAGCGCAAATCGCCTGTGTAGGTAAGTTCAAAGTTTGCCATGGTGTTATTTTGTGCGGTAAAGATAATGGCAGAAAGCAAATAAAATCTTTTCTACCTTCGTGCGTCTTAATTTTACGAATGACTAAAGCAAAATCAAGCATACTCAGTAATCAGGCGCAGCACGAAATGCTGGAGAATTTCCGCCACGAAACCAAGCGCTGGCAAAGTGAAATTGATTTCTGGAAAGTGGAAGGACAGTTTTTTAAACGACTGCTGCAAATCTACACGCTTAAAATTTCTAATGATGATGACAGGCTTTCACTTGCCAGCTTTGAGGAAAAGCTGAATCAGTACACCGATACTGTGATGGACAACCTGAATAAAGAAATCCACTTGCATGAAGAATACCTTTCTGTAATAATTGACAAAAAAGCTTACTCTGAAGAATACACTTACAAACTGCGCCACGAAAAACTGGCAAAGAATACCGCTGCACTGAAAAAGGAATTCGTACTGTTTAAGGAGCGGCTTTACAAATTTACAGACACTATTTAGTTGATGAAAAAGATATTAGTTGCCAATCGTGGCGAAATTGCTTTGCGCATTATGCGTTCGGCAAAAGAGATGGGAATAAAAACTGTTGCCGTTTTTTCTGAAGCCGACCGCAATGCCCTGCATGTGCGCTATGCCGATGAAGCCGTTTGCATTGGTCCGCCCCAAAGTTCAAAATCATACCTTGATATTGATAAAATTGTAGATGCCTGCCGCAAAACGGGTGCAGATGCGGTGCATCCGGGTTATGGTTTTCTTTCTGAAAATTCAAACTTTGCAGAGCGATTGAAAAAAGAAAAAATCATTTTCATCGGTCCTTCGCCTGAAGCCATGGAAATGATGGGCAGCAAATTACAGGCAAAAGCAGCAGCAAAGAAATTCAACATTCCGCTTGTTCCCGGTACCGACAAAGCAATTGATGATGTTGAAGAAGCAAAGAAAGTTGCAAAGCAAACAGGTTTTCCATTATTAATAAAAGCCAGCGCAGGTGGTGGCGGTAAAGGAATGCGGCTGGTTGAAAACGAAGAAATGCTGGAAGAACAAATGAAGCTTGCCATCAGTGAAGCTACATCGGCTTTTGGCGATGGCTCTGTTTTTATTGAGCGCTTTGTTACCTCACCACGACACGTGGAGATACAGGTGCTGGCAGATAATCATGGTAATGTGGTTCACCTCTTTGAGCGTGAATGTTCTATTCAGCGAAGGCACCAGAAAGTGATTGAAGAAGCACCTTCATCGGTTTTAACTTCTGAACTAAGGCAGAAGATGGGTGAGTGCGCTAAAGATGTGGCGCGTGCCTGTCACTACTCAGGCGCAGGAACTGTGGAGTTTCTGGTTGATGATAAATTGAATTTCTATTTTCTGGAAATGAATACGCGCTTACAGGTGGAGCATCCCGTTACCGAAATGATAACAGGAATTGATTTAGTGAAAGAACAGATAAAAGTGGCGCGGGGCGAAAAACTTTCATTCCAGCAGAATGATTTAAAAATTAATGGACACGCCATAGAAGTTCGTGTGTATGCAGAAGACCCCACCAATAATTTCCTACCTGATATCGGAAAGCTATTGACTTATCGCAGACCGCAGGGGCCTGGCATCCGAGTTGACGATGGCTTTGAAGAAGGAATGGATATTCCTATTTATTACGACCCGATGATTGCCAAACTCACTGTTCATGCCGACAGCAGAAAAAATGCAATTGATAAAATGGTTCGTGCGATTGATGAATATGCCATTTCAGGAATAGAAACTACGTTGCCGTTTTGTCGCTTTGTTTTGCAGCATAAAAGCTTTACATCGGGTAAGTTTGATACCAATTTTATCAAACATCATTTTGAGCCTTCTATGCTTGAAAACAGTAATAAAGAAGAGGCTGAGATTGCAGCAATACTTGCTTCAAAATTTATGGCTGAAAAACAGGAACACCATGCTAATTCAAATGGTTCAGCGGTTAAAACATCAGCGTGGAAAAGGAACCGTGTTGAGTGAACGGCATACTTTTTGGCTATCTCATCTGTGATTAATTAATCAGCGATGAAAAAATTATCATGTTTCGTGCTTCTTGTTTCTTACCTCTTATTTAGTGTTCCGCTTTATGCGCAAGATACAATTAAGAAAGGATCTGTGCCCTTAAAGCTGATGATTGACAGAACTACGAAAAACAAAAACCAGATTACTATTATAAATGGCGATACATTAAATGTCTACACACTCCCGGATGTAAAAATATCTGAGCCAAGAGTTTTTAAAAATAAAAGAGACGAGAAAAAATACTGGCGTATGGTGAGAAACGTCAAGATTGCCTTGCCTTATGCAAAAATTGCCAAAGATAAATTAGTGAATTATGAGGCACAGTTAGACGGGAAACAAAATGGCGCTAAAAAACGCATTATGAAGCAGGTTGAGCAGGATTTACTGGCAGAGTATGGAGATGAACTGAAAGGACTTACCATTACGCAAGGCAGGATATTGCTGAAACTTATTGACCGCGAAACCGGACATACTTCTTATGAATTGGTGGAAAGTTTGCGCGGTTGGTTTTCAGCTAATTTCTGGCAGGGAATAGCAGTGTTGTTTGATGCCAGTTTAAAGAGTGATTTTAATCCTAAAGAAAATGCAGACGATGCTATGATTGATGAAATTGTAGTAAAGATTGAAAACGGAGAATTATAACCCCCTCTAAATCTCCTCCGATGGGGGAGACTTTTCCCTGGCGCTATGTTTTGGATGGAAAGTGTGAGAGCAAGCCCTCCCTTTTGGGGAGGGTTTGGGTGGGGTGCTTAGAATTTCTCAAACACTCCTAATCCAAACAGCGCAAAATCATATTTTACGGGATCAGCAGCGTCAAATGTTCTTAGATTTTTTGTGAGTTCTTCTGCCGATTGCCAATCGTTTTGCTTGCGTTTTAATAGTTTCAGTTTTCGTGCAACATTACCTGAATGTACATCCAATGGACAATAGAGCAGGGAAGGAGAAATGCTTTTCCAAATTCCGAAATCTACTCCGCGTTTATCATTGCGGACCATCCAGCGTAAGAACATATTCAAGCGTTTTGAAGCAGAACCAGCAGCAGGATTAGAAATATGTTTCTCTGTTCTCTTAGGATGCGGGATAGAAAAGAATACTTTGTTAAAATGAACCAAAGCATCTTTTATTGTATCTTTTTTACTGAATACTTTTTCCATTCCACCGTGTTGCGAATAAATGTTACGCAGTGATAAAATGAAAAACTCCAAATCAATAAAGTTGAATGTGCGGTGCTTGAAATTTTCAAGCCTCTGTAATTCTTTTTCACTTGCCTGCATTATAAAATCATGAGGACTTAAATCCATTGCCTCCACCAGTTTTTTTGCATTGTTGATTATAGTTGGGCGTTGTCCCCACGCAATAGTAGCAGCAAGAAATGCACTTATTTCAATGTCTTCTTTTTTTGTAAAAAGATGTGGAATTCTTATCGGGTCCGAAGTGATGAAATCAGGTCGGTTGTATTTATCGTAGGCGGCCTCCAGAAAATCATACAGTTGCTCTTTGTTGAGTGCTGCCATTATTGCCCTGTGATTTTTTTGTAGCCTTCTGAGTTTTGAAGTGTAATGAAAATAGTTTCGTTTCTCAGTCTTTCTCCATCTGTGAAACCGAGTTCTGCTGCTTCATTCAAAGACTTTTCTGCCTCCGCAGAATTATTCATCAGCATAAAGTATTTCGTGCGCAGGTAGGCGTGTTCTGAGTTTGTAGGGTCAACTAATTTATAAATGCTCAGAAATTTATCTGCTTCCGGAAGTCTGCTGTTATTCAATGCTGAGTTGGAATAACTGAACGCAGCAAGACTTAGGAAATTCTTCAATCTGATGTTCACGAACTTCGCATCTCCATTTGATTTTGCAATCTTTTGTTCAAGGTTTTTAAATTCATTTTTCCACCAATTGAAATCATTTTTTACAAACGCTTCAGAGTAGAATTGTTTTTGTTGTTTCTCACTTTCAATTATTTTTTTGTCAATCGATGTTCCCTCTCCTTTGGAGAGGGTTAGGATGAGGCAAAAATTTATTGCTTCGTTCATGGTTTCCAACGGTGGCCACTCATGCGGACCATCAAAGTATTTAATCAGGTATT
>CAMDBK010000044.1 GCA_945889235.1 Chitinophaga pinensis | reverse complement strand
ACCTGAACCATGCCGCTGATTACGGAATTAAAGTTACAGGAGGTGAAGCAGATTTAACGGCAATGGTAACACGCAGTCGCGGCATTGCTGACAGCATGAGTAAAGGAGTTCAATTTCTTTTAAAGAAAAACAAGATTGATGTTATTCAGGGCTTCGGCAAAATAAAGGCAACAAAAAAAGTAGAAGTAAAAGCTGCTGACGGAACAACTGCAATTTATGAAGCAACCAGTATCATTGTTGCGGTTGGTGCACGTTCACGTGAGTTGCCAAATTTAAAACAAGACGGAAAGAAAATCATTGGCTACCGCGAAGCAATGGTTTTAGATAAGAAGCCAAATTCAATGGTGGTGGTAGGTTCAGGTGCTATTGGTGTTGAGTTTGCTTATTTCTACAAAGCAATTGGAGTGGATGTAACCGTTGTTGAGTTCCTGCCGAATGTTGTTCCGGTAGAAGACGAAGAAGTTTCTAAACAACTGGCACGGTCATTCAAAAAAGCAGGAATAAAAATCATGACAGACTCTTCTGTTGAATCAGTGGATACAAGTGGAAAGACCTGCAAGGTAAAAGTAAAAACAAAGAAGGGTGTTGAAGAATTGGAAGCAGATATTGTGTTAAGCGCAGTTGGAATTGCAGCTAACCTTGAAGGCATTGGATTGGAAGATGTTGGTATTGCAACGGACAAAGGAAAAATCTTAGTCAACAAATATTACCAAACTAATATACCGGGCATCTATGCAATCGGAGATTGCGTGCCGGGACAAGCATTAGCTCACGTTGCCAGCGCAGAAGGCATTATTTGTGTAGAGAAAATTGCAGGACATAATCCTGAGCCACTGGATTATAACAACATTCCGGGTTGTACTTATTGTCAGCCCGAAATTGCCTCAGTTGGTTACACCGAGAAAGCAGCTACAGAAGCCGGTTATGAATTAAAGATTGGCAAATTCCCGTTCACTGCATCAGGCAAAGCCAAAGCAGGGGGCAATGCAGATGGCTTTGTGAAACTGATTTTCGATGCGAAATATGGTGAATTGCTAGGTGCGCATCTGATTGGTGCAAACGTGACGGAGATGATTGCAGAACTTGTTCATGCCCGGAAACTGGAAACAACAGGACACGAATTGATAAAAACAGTTCACCCACACCCTACCATGAGCGAAGCTATTATGGAAGCTGCTGCCGCTGCTTACGGAGAAGTGATACATCTCTAAATGTGCGGAATTACAGGCGTTATCGCGTTCACTGAAAAAGGAAAAGAAAGCTTTTCTCTTCTTAACGATTCGCTGAAAACACTTGCCCTTCGCGGACCTGACGGTGAAGGAAAATACATTCACAACAATGTTGCGTTAGGACACAGAAGGCTTGCTATCATTGATACAAGTGCTGTTGCTAACCAACCTTTCACTGATGCATCGGGAAGATACACCATCATTTTCAACGGTGAGTTTTTTAACTTCAAAGAACACCGTGACAAAGTAAAAGACTATCCATTGCGCAGCACCAGCGATACAGAAGTTTTGCTGTATCTCTACGTCAAATACGGTGCAGCCTGCCTTGAATTTGTAAATGGTTTTTTTGCTTTAGCGATATACGATAACGTAGAAGAAAAAACCTTTATCGCCCGCGACAGGATGGGAATTAAACCCCTCCTGATTTACAAAGACGAAAACAAACTGCTTTTTGCTTCTGAAATGAAGGCTTTGCTGGCATTTGGAATACCTCGCGAAATGGATGAAACATCATTGTGGCAATACATTCAGTTTAATTATATACCATCACCAAATTCCATTTTCAGAAATGTAAAGAAGATGGAAGCAGGAACTTTTATGGAAATTCATAAAGGTGAAATTCGCACAAAAAGGTATTATTCTATTCCGAATCAACCGCCTGTAAACCCGGAGAAAGACTACGAAAAAGCAAAACAAAAACTGGAAGAATTATTAGATAATTCAGTTCAGAAAAGGTTGATTTCCGATGTTCCATTAGGCGCTTTTCTAAGTGGAGGAATTGATTCTTCTGTTATAGTAGCGCTGGCTTCACGCCATACCAAACATCTGAATACATTTTCTGTCGGCTACAAAGATGAGCCGCTCTTTGACGAAACAAAATATGCTGAACTCGTGGCGAAAAAATTCAACACCAATCACACTGCTTTTAAACTCAGCAATGACGATTTGTTTGAAAATCTTCATAACGTTCTCGATTATATTGACGAACCTTTTGCCGACTCATCTGCTTTGGCAGTAAATATCCTTAGTATGCATACACGCAAACACGTAACTGTTGCGCTTTCGGGCGATGGTGCAGATGAGATGTTTGGCGGCTACAACAAACATGCGGCAGAACTCAGGGTGAGAAAAAAAGGATTGGCAGAAACTGCAGTTAAAACATTTAATCCTTTATGGAATTCTCTTCCGAAATCGCGCAACTCAGCATTTGGAAATAAAATTCGTCAACTTCAAAAATTCGGTGAAGGATTAAATCTTTCAGAAAAAGAACGTTATTGGAAATGGGCATCGTGGTATGATGCGGAAAGTTCAGGAAAGTTACTCGCAAAGGCGCAAAGGCGCGAAGAATATGAAAACAGAAAACAAGAAATTCTAAAAGGCATTAAACCTAATGGTGATTTCAATGAAGTTCTTTATACCGATATGCACTTGGTTTTGCAAGGCGACATGCTCACCAAAGTAGATTTAATGAGCATGGCAAACAGCCTTGAAGTTCGTGTTCCATTTTTGGATTACAGAGTTGTTGATTTTGCATTTTCATTACCTTCTGAATTCAAGATAAATTCACAAACAGGCAAACGAATTCTCAAGGAAACATTCAGAAAAGATTTACCTGAAGAGCTTTTCCATCGAGGGAAGCAGGGCTTTGAAGTTCCTTTACTAAAATGGTTCAGAACAGGACTCAAATCAATGATTATGGATGACCTGCTCAGCAAAGATTTTATACAAGAGCAGGGGATTTTCAATCCTGCTGAAATTGAAAACCTGAAACATAAATTATTTTCAAATGACTCTGGTGATGCTGCTACACTCACTTGGAACATCTTGGTTTTTCAGCATTGGTGGAAAAAATATATGGCTTAGTTTTTTGAATTCTTCTTATATTTAAGCCTCTGTGAACTAAGATTTATGCCGAAAATTCTACGTATCGCCAACCGCTTCAATCTTGGCGGCCCTACTTACAATGTTGCTTACCTGACTAAATATATTTCTCCTGAATTCGAAACGCTTTTGGTTGGAGGAGAAAAAGATGATAGCGAAGAAGGCTCGGAACATATTTTGGAAGATTTAGGAATAAAACCTCTGATTATTCCCGAAATGAAACGGGAAATAGATGTGAAAGAAGACCGTGCAGCTTATCTGAAACTTAAAAGCATAATCAAAGAATTTAATCCTGATATTGTTCATACCCATGCTTCAAAAGCAGGAACACTTGGACGTTTGGCAGCTTTCAGCATGAATGTTTCGGTGGTGGTGCATACGTTTCACGGACATGTTTTTCATTCCTATTTCGGAAAACTAAAAACAGAATTTTATAAAAATGTAGAGCGATACCTTGCGCTGAGAAGTTCTAAAATTATTGCCATAAGCGAAAAGCAAAAAGAAGAACTTGCACTAATCCATAAAATATGTCCTTCAAAAAAAATAGAGATTATTCCGCTAGGGTTTGACCTCAATAAGTTCAATGAAAACAAAGAGGAGAACCGAAAAAAATTCAGAACAAAATACAAAGTTGGGGATGATGAAATCGTGATTTCAATTATCGGCAGAATAGTTCCTGTAAAAAATCATGAACTGTTTTTGAAGGCAATAAAAAATGTAACTGAAAAAACCTCAAAAAGAATCAGAGCATTTGTAGTTGGAGATGGTGAAGACAGACAAAAAATTGAAAACTTTGCAATTGGGTTAGGACTTGACATTGCCGACTGGCCTCAGTCAGAAAAAATTGCAACCGTAACCTTCACCAGTTGGATAAGAGATGTGGAATTAGTTACAGCAGGTTCAGATATTATTGCCATGACCTCGCTGAATGAAGGAACACCAGTGAGTTTAATTGAAGCACAGGCAGCAGGAAAACCAATAGTTACAACAAATGTTGGAGGAATTGAAAACATTGTTATTCCTGATGTTACCGCTTTGCTATCGGAACGAAATGATATTGCTAAACTTTCGCAAAACCTGTTGAAACTTATAGAAGATGATGATATGCGTTTAGCAATGAGTGCAAAAGGATGGGAATTTGTTAAAGAAAAATATCATTACACCAGGCTTACAAAAGACATGGAATCCCTTTATTTTCAACTGTTACACAAGCACAAAAAAAGCAATCATTTTTTAGCCAAAAAATAATACTTTTGTAAACTTTTTGTTCGAAACAAAAAACGTATGACTATTAGAAACATTATTTTTATTTTTTTTCTGCTCACTGTTAGTTCGTGTAAAGTAATTAACAGAAACAGAATGTTTCAAACTCCCGATGACTATACGTTTAATCAGGTAAGTGAGGAGGTAGATTTAGATTACAAAATAGTTCCTAATGATGTAATAAATTTTCAGCTTTATGCGAATGATGGTTTTCAATTAATTAATATTGTTTCAACTTCACAAACTGGAAACTCTATGAATGCTGGTGGTGGTATAACAAGTTATGTTGTAGAGCATGACGGATTTATCAAACTACCTGTTGTTCACAGAATTTATGTTAAAGGACTTACTATAAGGCAACTGGAAATGATGCTGGAAGATATTTTTGCTGAAACATACCATAAACCATTTGTAATAATAAAGGTAACAAACAGAAGAGTTTTTGTTTTTGCTGGTGCAAAAACTACAATAATTCAACTTACCAGTGATAATACTACCTTGTTTGAAGTTCTTGCAGGAATAGGCGGAATTCCTGATAATTCATTTGCTGATCAAATAAAAATCATAAGAGGAAACCCTAAGAATCCTGAAATTTATAAAATTGATTTATCAACTATTGAGGGAATGAAAAGTTCGGGTATAGTAATTCAGGGAGATGACATTATATATATTGAAACAAGAAAAGAGACTATTACAAAAACTTTAGCTTTACTTGCACCATACTTTTCTCTTATTAGTACAGGTCTTTTAATTTATGGTCTTGCAACCAGATTTGGAAATTAATCTATGGCAGTAAAAAAAATATCGCCATTAAATGATGATTTTGAACTTGGATTACTTATTAACATTTCCAAGAAAAGCATTATTTGGTCTTTACTGTTTTTTGGCTTAAGTGCTTTAATTTCATTTCTGTATCTTAGATATACTCCACCTAAATATAAGTCCAGTTCAACAATTCAACTTAGCTTTGATGTAAACGCTGGCAGGATTTTGCAGATTGGCAATATTTACCAGGAATATAGTTACAAGGACATTGAACTCCTTAGATCATCAATTTTTATCCAAAGAACCTTATCTAAATTACCACTTGACATTGGATATTTTACCAAAGGAACTGTACTAAGTACAGAACAATATAAGAGTTCTTCATACAGAGCAGAATATGAAATTATTAAATCTGAAATTTACAATACACCTATTTCGGTTGAGTTTATTGATAGAACAAAGGCAATAATCTCTTACACAATTGGAAACAATCAGTTCACCAAAAATATTTTGTTAAGTGATACAATAGTAACAGAACATTTGAAACTTAAGATTCAAATTGAAGATTACAAAAAATTTGAAGCTCAAAAACAGGAATCAAATAATCAGTTTTATTTTATTATTTATGATCCTAATATTATTGTTCCGTCTTATTCAACTAAAATAGAAATCAATATTTTAAACGAACAAGCTCACACTATACAAATTATTGTAAAAGACAATAATGCAAAGAAATGTGCCGATATTTCAAATGCTATTGGTCAAGAATTTCTTGCCTATGATGTAGAAAAGAAAGGCGAGAGCGCTGAGAAAGTAATTACATTTATTGACGAACAACTTGCGAGGGTTTATGATAGATTATATGAAACTGAAAACGAAATACAGGATTTTAAAGAACGCTATAAAATTCCTTCTGACAAAGTTAATACTTTAGACATAAAGCCTCTTCCTGATTTTTTTACTAGAATTCAAAGTTTTGAAGAAGAAATTATTAAACTTGAATATAAACTTGAAATTTATGACAAAATTCAAACTGAGATTATCTCAAATAACTCCCTTGATATATACAGTTTAGCTGCATTTAGTGAAGAAATAGAAAACGATGCATCATTCTCTGGTCAACTTGCAAAACTCCAAACGCTTTTACTGCAGCGTGAACAGCTTCAATATATTGTTACCAAAAACAGTGAACAAATACGTTCAATTGATTATGAATTTGAAATTCAAAAAAAATTGCTTGCCGAAAGTGTTACTGCTTCAAAAAAAAGAACTGCAAAGAAAATAATCGAACTCAAAGATAAAGTAAAAGAATACAAGAAAAATAATCCCTTTGGGACAGAAAGCGTAAACATAGATTATAATGAATTAGAGTTATCCAGGCTTGAAAGGGTTTATGCAATAAATGAAAGTTTTTATAGCAATTTAGTTACAAAAAAAGCCGAATTTTCTATTTCAAAAGCAAGTTATATTTCGCAAAACACTATCCTGGAAGTTGCACAAACTCCAACAAAGCCTATTTCACCTGATACAAATCTCATATTTTATGTTTGTATTTCAAGTGGATTAATTCTAAGTATTGGATTAATTGTATTAAGATACATTTTACATAATGAAATTGTAACAATTAATGATATTCAACGCCATACTTCTGTCCCCATCCTTGGCATTGTTCCAAAATATACCAAAGACATTCCCGTATCTCAACTTTTAGTTGATAAAAGTCCCAAGTCAATAATTTCAGAATCTTTTCGGTCAATAAGAAGTAATATGCAATTTATTTCAAATGAAACCGGCTCGAAAGTTATTTCAGTTACTTCTACTATATCTGGAGAGGGTAAAACATTTGTAGCAATTAACCTTGGGGGAATTCTTGCCTTTGCAGGAAATAAAGTTGTGATTATTGACCTTGATATGAGAAAACCTAAAATCCATTTAGGCTTTGGAGTTGCAAATACAAAAGGTATGAGTACTATACTGATTAATCAGACTACACCTGAAGAATGTATTCAAAAAAGCACCCTGGATAACCTGTTTTTTATCACAGCTGGACCCATACCTCCTAATCCATCTGAATTAATTATTAGCAAAAACATGGATTCTCTTTTGGAACATTTAAAAACAATTTATGACTATATAATAATTGATAATCCACCAATTGGTATAGTGACTGATGGTATTTCAAATATGCAAAAGTCTGACTACCCGATATATATTGTTCGTTCACATTACTCAAAACGTCAATTTATTGAAAACATCAATCATATAATCGAAGAAAATAAAATAAACAAGCTAACTGTTATTTTAAATGGAGTTGATTTACAAAGATCTCGCTATGGTTATGGCTATGGTTATGGCTATGGTTATGGCTATGGTTATGGCTATGGCTATGGCTACTATGAAGATGATGACGAAAAAGAAACAAAAGGTTTTTTTGATTCTTTTAAGAAAAAGAAATAATGACAGTTTTAGACACAGGAATTGAAGGTTTAATTCACATTGTCCCCAGTATTTTTGAAGATGCAAGGGGGTATTTTCTGGAAGCTTATAATAAAAATGTATTTGAAGGACTAGGAATTAAAGAAACCTTTGTTCAGGACAACTTATCTAAATCAGAAAAAAATGTGTTGCGCGGACTTCACTTTCAAAATCAGCCATTCGCACAGGGAAAATTAGTAAGTGTTATTTGCGGGGCTGTGCTTGATGTAGCTGTTGATATCAGAAAAAATTCTGCTACCTACGGAAAATATTATTCTGCTGAACTGTTAGAGAAAAACAAGCATATACTATGGATACCTCCCGGATTTGCACATGGGTTTTTAACATTAGAAGACAACACCATTTTCTCCTACAAATGCACAGCGATTTATAATAAAGCATCTGAGGATTCTATTTTTTGGGACGACCCGGATTTAAATATTATATGGGGTGCTGTTAACCCAAAGCTGTCTGAAAAAGACATGAAAGCACAAAGATTTGCTGATTTTCATTCGAAATTTTAGCTTACTTTTGCATGCTTAATTTTTAAGGCTTGGAAAAGTCAACTTATTATTTAATTGTTTACATAGGTTTTTTCATTACAACCTTCCTCTTCTCGTTTCTTATAAATGGATTATTTCTCAAATTTTCGAGAACATTAGGAATACGCAGTAACGAAAACCGTGAAATACGCTGGAGTGAAACAACCAAGCCTGCCTTCGGAGGTATTTCTTTTTATATCATCTTCCTGCTTTCCATTGCTTCACACGCAATATTTTTTCAATCAAGCAGTTTTTTTGATCTTCAATTGATTGGAGTGCTTGCTGCCTGTACGCTTGGTTTTATTACAGGACTTGCTGATGACGCCTATAACACCAAGCCTTTTCTTAAGTTTTTTGCTCAGGTTACCTGTTCAGTTATTTTAATTGTTACAGGTACTTATATCAACTTTTTTCCATGGCAATTAGTCAATTATGTACTTACCGCATTTTGGGTTATAGGGTTGATGAATTCAATTAATATGCTTGATAACATGGATGGCATTACCACTACGGTTTCAATATCTGTTATTCTGTCAGCTATTTTTATGCTGATAACCAACAGCGATTATTCAAACATCCATTTTATTATTCTTATAGGTGTGCTGTCTGCGTTGCTTGGATTTATATATTTCAACTGGCATCCTTCAAAAATGTATATGGGTGATACCGGCAGCCAGTTTTTGGGTGTATTTCTTGCAGCACTTGGCATTATTTATTTCTGGAATATTTATGCAGTAGACGGTGATATCGCTTCCAACCCAAAAATTCAAACTAAGCAATTGATAATTCCGCTTCTCGTTTTCATCATTCCCATTATAGATACTACAGCTGTTGTAATAAACAGATTGCTAAAAAAACAATCACCGTTTGTTGGTGGTAAAGATCATACCACCCATCATATTTCGTATTTAGGATTTAACGATAGTCAGGTGGCATGGATTTACTTTGACCTTTCATTATTTTCATTGTTATTGCTTATTATTATTGAGAAATATATTCTTTACTGGGGATATATGCACTTTGTTATTTTCTTCACTTATTTCCTTGTCTTATTTACTATACTTTACTCCATTACAAGGATTACCCGGAAAAAAGAAAAAGATTGAACCTGTTATTCACACGCTGTAAGAATTTTTTAATTAGCAAGCGGTTTTATACGCTGGCTATTTTGTTGCTGATAATAACAGCTGCAAGGCTACTTATTTTTTCGGTTACAGAGAAGGAAGATGATGAAAACTATGAACGTTCTTTTCATGAGAATTATAAAATATTCAGCATCAGCGTTCCCGAAAACCTTGCCTTTGCAGGAGAAACAGTGCCGCTTCATGATTTTGATTTTCATGAACGCATTGACCGTGAACTTACAGTAAATACTTACTGGCAAAGCAACTCAACACTGTTTCACAAACGCGCCCACCGCTGGTTTCCTGTAATAGAGCCGATACTAAAGAAGAACGGAATACCGGATGATTTTAAATACCTTGCATTGATTGAAAGCGGACTGACTAATATTGTTTCACCAGCGGGCGCAACAGGATTCTGGCAGCTGATGGAAGAACCGGCAAAAAAATATGGCTTACAGATTGACAAGGAAGTTGATGAACGTTACAATATAGAAAAATCAACGGAGGCAGCCTGCAAATACCTGCACGAAGCCTATTCTGTTTTTGGCAACTGGACAACTGCTGCCGCCTCTTACAATATGGGGATAAACGGGGCGCAGCGACAACTGGAAAAACAAAAAGTAAACAGTTATTATGATTTGCTGCTTGGCGAAGAAACTTCGCGTTATATCTTTCGCATACTTGCAGCAAAATGCATCATGGAACACCCTCAGGAATATGGTTTCTACCTGCGCACTAAAGATCTGTATCCGCCTTTTAAAACTTATGAAGTAATGCTTGATACAGCCGTTTCTGACTTTACTGATTATGCCATTTCAAACAATGTAAACTACAAAATCCTGAAGATGTTTAACCCCTGGCTGCGCCAGAGTTTTATCACAAATAAAGAGCGTAAGAAATACACGATTAAACTTCCTGTAAAAGGATATACTGATTTTGAAAAACTTCTGGACAGCGATGAAGGACGCGCCATTGACAGTGTTTATTCTGTTTCCATTTCATCCGACACCCTGAGCAAGAATGCAGAGCGTTGAGACTGACAACGAGCAGCTGGAAATTTACGGTGCCCGCGAACATAACCTGAAAAATATTGACGTTGTTATTCCGCGCAATAAACTGGTTGTTATAACCGGTTTAAGCGGCAGCGGAAAATCTTCACTCGCTTTTGATACCATTTATGCCGAGGGACAGCGCAGGTATATTGAAAGTTTTTCGGCTTATGCGCGCCAGTTTTTAGGCTCACTTGAGCGCCCCGATGTGGATAAGATTAATGGATTAAGTCCTGTTATAAGCATTGAACAAAAAACCACCAACAAAAATCCGCGCTCAACTGTTGGCACTATAACAGAGATTTATGATTTCATGCGTTTGCTTTTTGCTCGGGCTGCTGATGCCTACTCGTATGTTACCAACGAGCGAATGGTGAAATATACGGATGAAGAAATCCTGAACCTGATTATAAAAAACTTCAGCGGAAAAAAAATTATACTTCTCTCGCCTGTCGTTAAAGGACGGAAAGGACATTACCGCGAACTGTTCGAGCAATTACTCAAACAAGGTTTTACAAAAGCTCGTGTTGATGGCGAAATTCTTGAACTCAATTCCAAGATAAAAATTGACCGCTATAAAACACATGACATTGAGATTGTGGTTGACCGCCTTGAAGCCGATGAGTCTTCGCGCCAGCGTTTATCACAAAGCATGAACATTGCCATGAAGCAGGGCAAAGGGTCTCTTATGGTGATGCATAATGATACAAGTGTTATTCGTTTTTTCAGCCGCAACCTGATGTGCCCCACTTCAGGCATTGCTTATGATGATCCTGCTCCGAACATGTTTTCATTCAACTCACCTTATGGTGCATGCCCGCGCTGCAATGGGCTTGGCACGGTGAGTGAGATTGATGCCAACAAAATAATTCCCAACCGCAACTTGAGTATTAAGAAAGGCGCACTTGCTCCCCTGGGCGAATACAAAGACAACTGGATTTTCCGCCAGATAGAAGCCATAGGAGAAAAATATGGATTTATATTAACTGACCCTGTGTCTGATATTTCTGAAGATGCCATAAATGTTATTCTGTATGGCAGCAGCGAAGTTTTTAAAGTGCGTGAAAGTGCTTACGGAAGCAGCGGAACAGGCTATTCACTTTCATTTGAAGGCATCGTTAATTTTATTGTGCGGCAACATAATGACGAGCAAAAATCAAAGTCTCTTGAAAATTGGATTACCAGTTTTCTGGAAAAGAAAACCTGCCCGAAATGTGCGGGCAGCAGGCTTAAGGAAGAGTCACTCTTCTTTCGCGTAGGCGATAAGAATATTTATGAACTCGCCTGCATGGACATACAAACGCTGAGCAATTGGTTTGGCGAAGTGGATAAAAAGCTGAATAAAAAACAGCTTGTTATTGCTACGGAAGTATTGAAAGAAATACGCACACGCATTGAATTTCTACTGGGTGTTGGTTTGGATTATCTTACTCTTGACCGCAGCACACGCAGCCTTTCGGGGGGCGAGGCACAACGAATAAGACTAGCAACACAGATTGGTTCGGCATTGGTGGGCGTGTTGTATATACTTGATGAGCCCAGCATTGGTCTGCATCAACGCGACAACCGCAAACTTATTTCGGCTTTAAAAAATTTGCGCGACAGCGGGAACTCTGTTATAGTGGTGGAGCACGACAAAGACATGATACTTGCTGCCGACCATGTTATTGATATTGGTCCGGGAGCGGGCATACACGGAGGCCGCATTATAGGTGAAGGCGCACCGGCTGATTTACTAGCGGGTGAAAGCATTACTGCTTCTTATCTGCTGGGCACAAAAACTATTGAAGTGCCTTCCAAACGCAGAAAAGGAAATGGTAAAACACTTATCATTAAAGGAGCAACAGGTAATAACCTCAAGAATGTGAGTGTCTCGTTTCCGCTGGGTAAGTTCATTTGTGTTACAGGTGTTTCGGGAAGCGGGAAATCTTCACTGATTAATGAAACGCTGCATCCGGTGCTGAGCAATTATTTTTACCGCAGCAGTATGAAGCCGCTTGCACATAAAAGTGTTGACGGAATTAAAAACATTGACAAAGTAATTGCCATTGACCAAAGTCCTATAGGCCGCACACCGCGCAGTAATCCTGCAACGTATACCAATGTGTTCAGTGACATACGCAATCTGTTTGCACAATTGCCCGAAGCGCAGATACGCGGTTACAAACCCGGACGCTTTTCATTTAATGTGCCGGGAGGGAGATGTGAAACCTGCATGGGTGCAGGAGTGCGCACCATTGAAATGAATTTCCTGCCCGATGTTTTTGTTCACTGCGAAACCTGCAACGGCAAAAAGTATAACCGCGAAACGCTGGAAGTACGCTTTAAAGGCAAAAGCATTTACGATGTGCTGAACATGGATATTGATACTGCCGTGGTTTTCTTTGAAAACATACCGAGCATTGTTACAAAAATAAAAACCATGCAGAATGTAGGGCTTGGTTATATCACGTTAGGACAAAGCAGTGTAACCCTTTCGGGAGGTGAGGCTCAGCGCATTAAATTAGCCACCGAACTTAGCAAGCGTGATACCGGCAATACTTTTTATATTCTTGACGAGCCTACAACCGGACTTCATTTTGAAGACATACGCGTATTGCTGCAGGCTCTGAATACCTTAGTTGAGAAAGGTAACACCGTATTAGTAATAGAGCATAATCTTGACATTATAAAAGTTGCCGACCATATTATAGACCTTGGTCCCGAAGGTGGTGAGCGTGGCGGCAAGGTGCTGTGTGAAGGAACTCCCGAACAGGTAGCGAAAGCCAAGAATAGCTTTACGGCTGAGTTTCTGCGCGATGAGCTGAAGTAGGCTGCTGCTGTCGTTTATCGAGTTTATAAAACCCTTTAAAGTAGTAATGAGTTCAATCACTCATTATGAAAAAAACACTTACTAATTTCTTTGATGGAGCGGTTGGACTAACCTCAACACTTCTTGCTAACACAATTCCTTTTTTGTTGTTAGGATTTACAATGGTGATGCTGGCGTATGTTTTTAACATCGTGGTATAATTCAGCAGAACCAAATCCTGATTAATCGAAACCAAGTTATTGTTGGTCTAAAGATTCTGTTTTTATTTTGTTGTTTATTAACTTTGAATTGCAATAGTTACAGCAACTCTAATTAATAACCTTTAATAAAATCACACTTATGAGCAAGAAGAAATCTAACCTCGGTGATACTGTGTTATCTTTTATTGATTATTGCAGAACCAACCTTCTTCTTTGGGGGATTCTGGTGTTTCTGACTTATCTGTTATTTGAAGCTTTTGATTTCCCTTATTGAATTTCTGAATTAGTATTAAGCTAATCTTACTGTCACTTCGAGCGTAGTCGAGAAGCCATTATTGCTACTTCTCGACTACGCTCGAAGTGACACGTGTAAGAAGTTCAGAGATATTCGTACATCATCTCATTCGCAGCTTACCGAACAGCAGCCTGTTTGGTATTAAAAATAATATAACTTTACGCGCCTTAAAAAACAGTATTCTATAATAAATTCAAAACCTTACTAATGAAAAAACTTTACTCTCTTTTTATTATTGCAATTGCTGCAATGATTGTTACTCCTGCATTTGCACAGTATGACTGTTCAGCAGGAAGATTTTACAACCGCACCTTTTTTACTGCCTATGACAGCACAGAAAACATTCTTTTTGGTTCGGGGCCTGCAGTAGGAAACGGACAAACACAACTACTTAAAATGTGTGTATTTGAACCACAAGGCGACCAGCTTACCAAACGTCCTTTGGTTATTTTAACCTTCGGGGGAAGCTTTGTTACAGGACAACGCCAGGATGTTTATGGCCTATGTGTTGACTTTGTTAAAATGGGTTATGTAGTAGCTGCCACCGATTACCGTGTAGGTTTTTTCCTGCCCAGTGAGGTAACAACTACACAAGCGGTAGTGCGTGGCATGCATGATATGAAAGCTGCCATACGTTACTTTTATAAAGATGCGCAAACTGCTAATGTATTTGGTATTGACACTAATTACATTATAGTTGGTGGTGTTTCTGCCGGTGCAATTTGTGCGATACAAACTGCCTACCTGCGCAGCGACAGCGAAATTCCTGATTACCTTCTTAATGATACTGCCGGAATGGGTGGTGTTGAAGGCCTGAGCGGTAACCCCGGCTTTTCTTCAGAAGTAGCGGGTGTAATTGATTTCAGTGGAACTATTGGTGATACTTCATGGATTAATGCCGGTGAAGCTCCTATTGTTGGGTTGCACGATGTGGGCGACCAAACAGTGCCTTACGGAACAGGACCTATTAATGTGGGTG
>CAMDBK010000043.1 GCA_945889235.1 Chitinophaga pinensis | reverse complement strand
CTTACCGGAAACCTTTTCAGAAAAATGTTTAATCTTTAGTAATGAAAAAAACTGTTTCATTGGTTCTGGGTTGTGGCGGTGCACGCGGCTTTGCACACATCGGGGCTATTGAAGAATTGCTGAAGCGCGGTTATAAAATCAATGCCATTTCAGGTTCATCTATGGGTGCAGCCATTGGCGGAATTTATGCAGCAGGAAAACTTCCTGAGTTTACAGACTGGGCAAAAAAATTGACCAAGATGGAAACGTTCAGGCTAGTGGATTTTACTTTTTCTGCGCAGGGTTTTATTCGCGGAGAAAAAATATTTACGGTACTGAAAGATATTATCGGTGAGAAAAAAATTGAAGATTTTTCAATTCCGTTTACTGCCGTTGCAACCGACATTAACAAAGAGGAAGAGGTGTGGTTAGATAAAGGCGAACTGTTCAGTGTTATCCGTGCTTCGTGCGCTATTCCAACATTGCTGACACCTTCAAAACTTGGCAACAGATTATTGATTGATGGTGGCGTGTTAAATCCGCTTCCGATTGAACCTGTGCTGCGGACAAAAAGCGATTTACTGGTGGTGGTAAATATCAATGCTTCATTGCCCTCAACTAAAATAAAAAAAATAAAAGTAGAAGCTGTTCCCACAGAAAGTGATGCTTACATGGATAAAATGGTGATGACCATGAAAAGCTGGCTGAATATAAAACCTACTGTTGAAAATAATGACGAAACGCTGGGCTATTTCGGTTTGCTGAATAAGAGTTACGATATGATGCAGGACCGCATGTGTCAGATGTCCATCATTCATCACAAGCCTGATTATGTGGTGAATATTTCGCGCGACAGCAGCAGCGTTTATGAGTTTTATCGCGCCAATGATATGATTGAAGAAGGCCGTATTGCCTGCATAAAAGCGCTGGAGAAAAAAGAAGAATACATGGAGTATTAATGTTCGTCACCCTGAACTTGTTTCAGGGTCTTTGTTGTTGGATGCTGAAACAAGTTCAGCATGACGGAACTAATAATTACTTTTGTCTGAATGAAATTTCTCCGTTACATTATTTCTGTTTTTATTTTTTGCTTTTTCACTTTTTCGGTGAACGAACCGCTTTACTCATGGGGTTTTTTCGCGCATAAAAGAATAAACAGAATGGCGGTATTTACCCTGCCGCCTGAGATGGTGGGTTTTTACAAACGCAATATTGAATTCATTACCGAGCATGCTGTTGACCCTGATAAAAGGCGCTATGCCAATCCTGATGAAGCCCCGCGCCACTACATTGACATTGACCATTACAGTCTTGAAAAAAATCCGTTTACGGTAATGCCGCGCAAGTGGAATGATGCGGTGGCTAAATTTACCGAAGACACGCTGAAGGCTTATGGCATTGTTCCCTGGCATATCAACAGTATGGTGAGCTGGCTTACCAAGGCTTTCCGTGATGAAAATATGGATGATATACTTCGCCTGAGTGCAGACATAGGCCATTACATTGCCGACTCACATGTGCCGCTTCACAACACCGAAAATTACAACGGACAATTTACGGGTCAGCGCGGTATTCATGGTTTCTGGGAATCAACAATACCGGAACTAAAAGCGGAAGAATATGATTTATTTACAGGCCGTGCAACGTATGTTAAGTACCCGCTTGACTTTGCCTGGAACACCTGTCAGGTTAGTTTTGCCGCGAAAGATTCGGTGCTGGATTTTGAACGTGAGTTGAGCAAAAAATTTCCGGAAGACCGCAAATTTGCTTTTCTGCAACGCGGAACCACAACGGTAAAAACCTATTCCGATGAATTTACCATTGCTTATAACACTATGCTGAATGGCATGGTAGAACGGAGAATGCGAGCTTCCATTATTGCGGTGGGCAGCCTTTGGTACACCGCATGGGTAGATGCAGGGCAACCCGATTTAACTAAGTTTTACGACAAAGAAATTTCGCAGAAACTGAAAGAACAGTTGGCTGAAGAAGAACTGGAAGAAAAATCGCGCGACAAAACGCTGGGCACCGACCACGAAGAATAAAACATGAATATTTTAATTGCAGGCGGCACCGGATTAATCGGAAAAAAATTAGCCGACCATTTCAGCGTTGAAGGAAATGAACTGTTCATTCTTTCAAGAAAACAAAGAGCAAGCGAATCACCATTTGTAAAGTTTTTGGTATGGAACGGAAAAGAAATTCCGGATATCAATTTTGATTTTGAGGTGCTTATTAACCTTGCCGGTGAACCCGTTGTAGAAAATCCCTGGACACTGGCGCGAAAAAAACAAATCATTGAAAGCCGCACTGCATCAACTTCTGCATTTGTTGAGTATATTAAGTCAGCTAAAAAAAAGCCTGAAGTTTTTATTAATGCATCGGCAGTTGGGTATTATGGAAACAGAGGAGATGAAATACTAACCGAAGATTCTCATTCAGGTAATGGTTTTCTTCCCGAGGTGTGTGTGCAATGGGAAAAAGCAGCTTCACTCAGTTTGGTGAGAACAGTTATTTTAAGAACCGGAATTGTGTTTTCCAATGATGGAGGCGCTTTTAAAGAAATCATGCGCTCCTATAGTTTCGGATTTGGCGTATGGTTTGGCAGCGGTAACCAAGGCTTTCCGTGGATACATATTGCTGATGAAATCGGGTTAATTTTATTTGCACTTGAAAACAAAAAAGTGAGCGGAGCGCTTAATCTTTCGGCTCCCGAATTGCTTTCCAACAAATTGTTTACAAAAATAGTGGGAAAGGTAAGCGGAAAAAAACTGGCATTTGGTATTCCTTCTTTTGTATTGGAATTTGGATTGGGTGAGCGCTCGACTGCCTTACTCGACAGCCAGTTTGTAAAACCTGAAAAGGCTTTACAGTTTGGTTATACATACAAATTTCCGGATGCGGAAAGTGCGTTGCAAAATCTGCTTGAAAATCGTCATGCTGAACTTGTTTCAGCATCTAAAGAGAGACCCTGAAACAAGTTCAGGGTGACGGTAATTAATCCTTAAACGCTGGATTTTTATCATTCTCTGCCGGAGGACTTACAGGCGAATATAACGACTCGGCACCATCCACCGCCAATGTAATTCCGGAAATAAAACTTGCAGCAGGCGATAACAGAAAAACTACGGATGCAGCCACCTCGGCTTCGGTTCCCAATCGATAGGTTTGATTATTTTTTGCAAAGCCCAGAATAAAATCTTTGTATTGCGGGTCGTAGCGGTCAAGCCCGCTGGAATTAATGGTTCCGGGTGCAACTGCATTTACACGCACACCATATCTGCCCCACTCGGTAGCAAGACTTTTGGTAATATTTTCAACTCCTGCACGTGCCGCGCCTGTGTGTGACATCATGGGAAAACCGTTGCGCATATTGGCAATAATATTTACAATAGCGCCACCCGTTTTTACAAACTGTTTATTAAACAGTTCCTGCGACATAAAAAATGTTCCCGTAAGATTGGTTTCTATAACAGCGTGCCAACCCTTGCGGCTGATGAATTCCGAGGGCGAAGGAAATTGTCCGCCACCGTTGTTTACCAGAAAATCAATTTTTCCGCACAGCTCAATGGATGTTGTTATACACTTCTTCACGCTCTCTTCTTCGCGTATGTTACATTCCACGGCAAAGGCTTTTCCCCCCTCATCGGTAATTTGTTTTACAGCTTTATCTAAGTTTTCTTTTTTGCGGCTGGCAAGTACAACGGTAGCGCCTAATTGTGCCAGTTCACGGGCAATGCGCAGGCCTATGCCTGTTCCGCCTCCGGTAATGAGGGCAGCAGTTCCTGAGAATAATCCGGGTTTGAAGATGGTGTTCATAGAGAACACAAAGAAAAGAAAAATTACTCCTCTACCTCGTGGTAAATAAACTTAATGCCCACAACGTTTTCCATGTTTCCTGCAATTTCAAGAACATCGTCATCGCCTTTATCGTGGTACCAGTTTACGATAAGTGATTTCCCTTCCAGCCCTTTACATAGTTGGCGGATAATATCGGTAATCAAAAAAGTGGAAGCAGTGTTGAAATAATCCATGTACACATCAAGCACAGTTGATGTATGGGGTGTTTTTACATATTCAGCTATCCATTCCAGTACAGGAGTATAAAACCTTTTGGGATTTAAAGGTATTGAGCGCCCGGTAATTTTAAAGACACCCTGTGAGGGGTCGAAGATAATTTCGGGCGTTGTGTCAGTCTTTTCAATAACTAACTTTTCCATGTGAGATTTTTTTTGCGAGGTTAATTAATCGACTAAGGTATAGGTAAATTTTTGGTGCGATTTAAAAATTTAGATAAACCCTTTATTACAGATTATAAAGCCATGTATAATCAGCACGAAATTATATTTTTTATGATGAATTGCAAAATTATCAGGTCAAGTTGAAAAGTTAGAAAGTTAGAAGGTTAGAAAGTTCAATGTTATATATCAACGGAATTGTAAAGTTGTTTGCAATCAGTTATTCCCCTTCATCTGGCACACATGCTGTCACTTCGAGCGTAGTCGAGAAGTAATAATCATCGCTTCTCGACTACGCTCGAAGTGACAACTAATATTTATAATCTACCGATATTTTTTAATAAGCTCTTTCAATCTGTCGCTTGTTGGTTTTGTAACACCCACCAGCGGAAGGCGTACTTTATCATTACAAACCCTGAGCAGTTGCATCGCACATTTTACACCGGCAGGATTTCCGTCAACAAATAGCAAACCTATAATTTCAAGAAGCTTGTAATGCAGTTTTTGTGCTTTGGCAAAATCACCTTTCAGTGAAAGACGCACCATCTCCGAATAATCTTTAGGGAAAGCATTGGCAACAACTGAAATAACGCCATCACCACCGCATGCACTCAGCGGAAGGGTAAGCGCATCATCACCTGAAATAACCAGGAAATCTTTTGGTTTACCGTTAATGATTTTCATCATCTGCTCAATATTGCCCGATGCTTCTTTTACCGCAATAATATTTTTACAATCATGAGCAAGGCGTAATGTAGTGTCGGCTGTAATATTAGAAGCGGTGCGGCCGGGAACATTGTATAAAATAATGGGCAGAGGACTGTTTTGCGCAAGAGCTTTGTAATGCTGATAAATGCCTTCCTGCGTTGGTTTATTGTAATAAGGCGAAACCGAAAGCAGGGCATCAATCCCCTTGAAATTAAGTGTGTTCAGGCCTTCTAATAGTTCCTGTGTATTGTTTCCGCCATGCCCCAAAACAACGGGAACTTTTTTATCAGCAGCGTTTATCACACATTTTACAACTGACTTTTTTTCTTCTTTGGTAAGCGTTACCGATTCGCCTGTAGTGCCCAATACCACAAGGTATTCGCATTTACCTTTTATAATGTGCTGCGTTACTTTTTCTAATTGTTTGTAGTCAACACTTCCGTCATTTTTGAAAGGCGTAACCATGGCAACTCCTGTGCCCCTGAATTTTTTAACTGTACTGCTCATTGATTGTTGTGATGTAATGTTTTATCTGGTTGATTAAATATTTTAAGGTGTTATCTTTCTTGATGTCTATCATCAAATCGAAAAATTGTTTTTGTTTTTCATCAAAGCGTGCCACTTTAAATTTGGCCTCTGTAAATGCTGCAACATGAATAAGGGCGGGGTGTTCACGCATGGCAAGGTCAATGAGTAAATCAAATCCGTCACTCATAAAATTTTTAATTACATAGCCCTGCGGTTTATAATACCAGTTGAAATCGGTCTTGGAAATAAAATCAAATTCGTTATCGGATTTCAGCGTTTGCAATAATTCTTTTTTTGAAACATAGCCCAATACTGTAATCTTACGATAGCGTTCTTTTATTTGCGAAACGAAAAAACGAACTGTATCAAAATCTTCTTTTGTACGAACTTCAAACAGAATTCCAATATTTTTTGACTGCGCAAGGTTGCGCACTTCTGGTTTGCGCTTAACAGTTTTATAATCCCGTTCAAGAAAATACTGAGCCGCTTTTTTGCGAATGACACTAATGATTTTCAATTCTCCGTCACGCATACTTATTGAGTCATTTTAAGCCACTAATTACACTAATTTGCACTAATATAATTTGTGTTAATTCGTTTAATTCGTGGCTAACATTTTTATAAAATCATCTTCCGTTATAATAGGCACATTCAGCTTCTGCGCCTTTTCCAGTTTACTTGGTCCCATGTTTTCGCCTGCTACAATATAGGTTGTTTTCTTTGAAATAGAACCTACATTTTTTCCTCCGTTATCTTCAATCGCTTTCTCCAGTTCATCTCGTGTAAACTTTGCAAACACACCCGAAACCACAAATGTTTTTCCGGCAAGCTTGTCTGATACTTTTGTGTTTTCCGCTTCTGACAACTCAAACTGCAATTCTTTTTCGCGCAGGCGTTTTATAATGTCAACATTCTTTTCATTGGCAAAAAACTCTTTAATGCTCGCAGCTATTTTATCACCTATTTCATCAGCTTCCAGTAATTGCTCAAACGTTGCGTTCATTAGGGCATCAATAGTTTTAAAATGCAAAGCTAATTTTTTCGCTACTGTTTCGCCCACGAAACGTATTCCCAACGCAAACAAAACACGTGTAAACGGAATTGCTTTTGACTTTTCTATTCCTTCAATAAGATTAGCCGCAGATTTTTCCGCCATACGTTCCAGCGTAACAATATCTTCTTTTTTCAGGTCGTAGATATCGGCAATAGTTCTTACCAAACCTTTTTGAAAAAGCATGTCAATGGTTTCAGCGCCCAGACTGTCAATGTCCATTGCTTTACGGCTAACAAAGTGCTCCATTTTTCCCTTTATCTGGGGCGGACATTCGGTTTCATTAGGACAGTAATGCACCGATTCTCCTTCTTTGCGAATTAACTCAGCACCACATTCAGGGCAATTAGTAATGTATTTTATTCTTTCTGAATTAGCAGCACGTTTACTCAAATCTACTCCAACAATTTTCGGAATTATTTCTCCGCCTTTTTCAACCAGCACCGTATCGCCACCATGTAAATCAAGTTTTTCAATCTGGTCGGCATTATAAAGTGATGCCCGTTTTACAGTTGTTCCGGCAAGCAAAACAGGTTGTAAATTGGCAACAGGAGTAATGGCTCCGGTGCGCCCCACCTGAAAAGTAACTTCATTCAAAAGTGTTGCTGCCTGCTCGGTTTTAAACTTGTAAGCAATAGCCCAGCGTGGATTTTTTGCAGTGAAACCAAGCGCGTCACGGTCGTCATAACTGTTTACTTTTATTACCACACCATCTGTTTCAAACGGCAGCGTGTGACGTTTTTCATCCCACTCATCAATGAACGAAAAAATGCCGTCAATGTCTTTCACCTTACGCATATAAAGAGGAACATTAAATCCCCATTCACGCGCTTTATTCAGGTTGTCAAAATGATTCTTGAAAGGAAGTTCTTCACCCAAAATAAAATATAAAAAACAATCCAGATTCCGTTTTGCCACTATTGCCGAGTCCTGCATTTTCAGCGTTCCTGAAGCGGTGTTGCGCGGGTTGGCATATAATTCTTCTCCTGCTTCTTCACGCTCTTTATTCATTTTTTCAAATGATTTCAATGGAAGAAAAACTTCTCCGCGAATTTCAAATTCAGCAGGAAAATCACTGCCTTGCAGTTTAAGCGGAATACTTTTTATGGTTTTTATATTCGTTGTTACATCATCACCCTGAATGCCGTCACCGCGGGTTACAGCCTGTTCAAGCTTCCCGTTTTTGTACGTGAGCCCGATTGCAACGCCATCGTATTTCAATTCGCAAACATATTCCACATCACGCTCAATCAGTTTGCGGATGCGGTTTTCAAACTCCTGCACTTCTTCACGCGAATACGAATTGGAAAGTGAAAGCATGGGGTACTTATGCTTCACCGTTTTAAATTCTTTGGTTACTGTGCCGCCCACGCGCTGCGAAGGAGAATCGGAAGAAAGAAATTGAGGAAATTCTTTTTCAAGACGAATCAGTTCTTCCAGCAACATATCAAAATCATAGTCGCTGACAGTTGGTTTTGAAAGCACATAATAATTATGATTGTGCTTTTCAATCTGCTCCGTAAGTTCTGCTATTCTTGATTTTGCTTCTTCTGTAGTCATATATCCGGTTTTACAACCGCCCAAAAATAAGTTTATTTGAAATGTATTCTAATTGATTTTTTCGCAACTGAACATACGTTGGTTACCGCTTAAATCTTTTTTGATAATGCAGTTTATAAATCCTTTTGATTTAGCAAGCGCGGCAACATCATCAGCATAGTTGGTATTCAATTCAAAATATATTTTTCCGCCCGCTGAAAGGTTTGTTTTACCAAAGTCAAGTATGCTGCGGTAGAATAAAAGTGCATCATTATCAGGAACAAAAAGTGCAGTGTGAGGTTCATAATCAAGCACGTTTGCGCTCATTTCGGGTTTTTCCTTTTCTATTATGTAAGGTGGGTTGCTGACGATTATTTGAAATGGTGATTTGGCGATTTGGTGATTTGGTGATTTGGCGAGTATATCGCCTTGCACAAAATGAATTTCAGCATTATTCATCTCTGCATTTTGCTTTGCAACAGTCAAAGCATTTTCAGAAATATCAAGTGCATAAACTTCTGCATCGGGAATATTTTTTTTCAGAGTAATGGCAATACAACCGCTGCCTGTGCCGATGTCAATGATATTTAATTGCGGATTGTGGATTTTAGATTGCGAATTAATCCGCAATTCCTCAATTAGAAATCCGCAATCGGTTATTACCCATTCCACTAATTCTTCCGTTTCCGGCCTTGGAATTAGTACATGCTCATTCACGTTTAACTTTAATCCATAAAATTCTGTGTTGCCTAAAATGTATTGAATCGGAACGTGCTGCCTCAATTTTCTGATTACACGAAAAAACTTCAGCAATTCAGATTCGCTGAGTCTGATTTCTTTTTTCAACGCTAAATCACTTCGCGAAAAACCAAAGTACTCGTTAAAAGAAAAGAAAAGAAAAGTTTCAATTTCTTCTTTTGAATAAAGGCTTTCCAACTCTTTCCGAAAAAGCTGTATAACTGAAACTGCCCTGTTGTCAATCACTTTCATGGCGCGAAGATAGGCTTGATTTTTATTTTGTATTTTCGGCAATCAGAAAATGATAAAAGGTAAAACGCTCCTATTATATACGTTGTCAATTGCGACTTTCGGGCTGCTGGGGTGGTTTGTGCTTCAACAAGGCTATCTTCTAGAGAATATTACAACACAAGCAATACGAACTGAATCAGTAGTGGTAAATCTGCCCGGAAACGTTTGGAATCAGTTGGTAAATGGGTTTGTCAGCAATCTGCATCACCCATTGGCTGTATTTATTATTCAATTGGTAATTATTGTTTTTATAGCTCGAATTCTTGGGTTTATTTTTACAAAATTTCGTCAACCATCAGTAATTGGTGAGATTGTAGCAGGAATTATACTTGGGCCTTCGCTTGTGGGAACTTATTTCCCTGAATTTACTGCCTTTGTTTTTCCAAAAGAATCGCTTCCGTTCTTGCAATTCTTCAGTCAGATTGGTTTAATGTTATTTATGTTCATTATTGGAATGGAACTGGATTTTAAAGCATTGAAGAACCGTGCTTTTGATGCATTAATAATCAGTCATTCGGGAATAATTCTTTCGTTTTTTCTCGGCATTGTTCTCGCTTATTTTCTTTATGATTCGTTCGCACCAGATACTATTGGTTTTACTGCATTTGCTTTATTTATGGGCATTTCAATGAGTACAACCGCATTTCCTGTATTGGCAAGAATTATTCAGGAACGCGGAATTACAAAAACTCCACTTGGCGTATTAGCTATTACAACAGCAGCTATTGATGATATGACAGCCTGGTGTTTGCTTGCTGTAATAATAGCGGTAGTAAAGTCAGGAGGGTTTTTTAATTCACTCTCTACAATTGTGCTTACAATCACCTATGTTTTTATAATGATAAAACTGGTTCAGCCTTTTCTGAAAAAATTCGGAACGGTCTATGTTTCCAGAGAAAATCTGAATAAATCGGTAGTAGCTTTTGTGTTTGTTGTTTTGTTTTTTTCGTCCTATGTTACTGAGGTAATAGGCATTCATCCGCTTGTTGGCGCTTTTATGGCAGGCGTAATTATGCCGCAGAATATCAATTTCAAAAAACTGATTACTGAAAAAATTGAAGACATCAGTTTGGTGTTACTTCTCCCGCTGTTCTTTGTATTCACCGGTTTACGCACACAAATTAATTTACTGGACAATATGGATTTGTGGATTGTTGCAGCTGGTGTTATTACTGTTGCTGTTACCGGAAAATTTGTTGGTGCAACCGTATCATCCAAACTTTTAAAACATAGCTGGAAGGAATCGCTGTCGATGGGAGTTATTATGAATTCGCGCGGTTTAATGGAACTCATTATTCTAAATATTGGTTACGACCTTGGAATTTTCGGGAAAGAAATTTTTACAATTCTTGTACTGATGGCTTTAATAACAACGTTCATGACCAATCCATTGCTGGAATTTATTGATTGGATTTTTGCAAAATTTGAAAAACAAAAAAATGAAGAAGAAGATGCAAGTACTTCATTTGATATTCTTATTTCTTTTGGTCCTTCAAAAACAGGTAGTTCTTTAATAAGACTTGCAAATTTTATTACTACCGGAAAGCGAAAAAAGAAAATAACTGCCATGCACCTTACTCCCAGTCTGGAGATTAATCCGCATGATGCTTTGTTGTTTGAGAAAGAAGCGTTCGGTCCTGTGCGTATTACTGGTCACGAACTCGGCATTGCGTTTGAAACTAAATACAAGGCCGTAGATGATGTAGAAAAAGAAATCATTCACACGGTTAATGATAATAAATATGAGTTGCTGCTGGTAGGTTCCGGAAAATCTCCTTTTACCGAAAAAATAACAGGCGGAAAAATCAAACATATTATTGAAAGTGTAAATTGTCCGGTAGGTGTTTTAGTGGATAATAATTTCAGAACTGCTGAAAATATTTTATTCCTGATTACAGGAGACGGTGATCAATATCTTTCTTCTTATGCAATGAAATTTATTGAACCTGGAACGGTAAAAATTACCATGCTTAATATCAGTGGAGGCTTTCCTTTTCCGCAGGAAATGCTGAACAGTTCGTTCATCAATATCAGTGAAAACAGAACATTAGATAAAACTTTTTTAGAACAATTTCAATTGATTGTACTTGATATTGAATATTGGAAAAAAGTAGCGGCAGCAAGAAGTGCATGGATTGCCTACAGCCCATCGCTGTTGATTTTTTCTAAACAGAAAACAGAATAATGCAACTAATAATTATCAACGGACCAAATCTGAATTTGCTTGGCACACGTGAAAAAAGTGTTTACGGAAACCGTTCATTTGATGATTATTTTGGTGAACTGAAATCAAAATTCCCGCAAATAAATTTAGAATATTTTCAGAGTAATGTGGAAGGCGAAATCATCAACAAACTGCATGAAAAAGGATTCAATTATGATGGAATAATTCTTAATGCAGGTGGTTATACACACACTTCTGTTGCTATTGCTGATGCAGTTGCTGCACTGAAAACTCCGGTGATTGAAGTTCATATTTCAAATGTTTATGCTCGCGAAGATTATCGTCATATTTCACTGATGGCAAAAAACTGCAAAGGTGTAATTGCCGGCTTTGGTTTGGATTCTTACAGGCTTGCTTTGGAGAGTTTTATTTCTGAGTAAAAGCAAGTTCACTAAACTTCTTTTTTCCGCGCAAAAAATAATCTGCAACAATACTTCGGTTATAAATTCCTGAACTATTTTGACTGATGACTTTTCTCTTCTTTTTTATTTTAAAAAAATTAAAAAGCACATAAAACTGTGCTTTTTGCACTGCAATAGAATCTCTATAATTTCCTGACAACAGAAACTTCAGTTGAGCCAAATCATCAAGAAATATACGAACAAAAAGAATCCGAAATAAACTGAACCCGCTTTTGTTCTTAATGAGCATCATCAGGTTATTGCGAAAGTTCAGATAGGTTTTAAACGGATTGCTTTTCTGAAGCGTTCCACCACCAACATGATAAACAGTTGAGCTTCCGCAATACATTATTTTATTTCCAAGGTTTTTCATTCTCCAGCACAAATCGATTTCTTCCATGTGCGCAAAAAAATCATCATCAAAACCGCCTGCACTAAAAAATGTTTCGCTTCTCACAAACATACAAGCTCCGGTTGCCCAAAAAACTTCATACGTATCATCGTATTGCCCTTTGTCATCTTCTAACGAATTAAAAATTCTTCCGCGACAAAACGGATAACCATATTTATCAATAAACCCTCCCGCAGCTCCTGCATATTCAAACATTTTTTTGTCGGCATACATTTTTATTTTGGGTTGACAGGCTGAAATTGTTTTATCAGAGTTCATTAAATCAATAACCGGTTTTATCCATCCTGCAGTTACTTCAACATCTGAATTCAACAGAATAAAATATTCAGCTTTTATCTGTTTCAGTGCTTCGTTATAACCTCCTGTAAATCCTTTGTTGGTTGAGGCGCGAAGAATATTTATCTGTGGAAAATTGGTTTCTAAAAAAGAAACTGAATCATCTGTGGAACCATTATCGGCAACAAAAACAGAAGCTTCTGAACTATGTTGAATAACAGAGGGAAGAAACTGTTCAAGAAATTTTCTACCGTTCCAGTTGAGGATAACTACGGCTGTATTCATCAAGCCTTGTTATCTCGGTGTATTAAATAATTCATCTGCACGATTGCCATAATGGTCGCGGCCTTTCTGCTCATCCAAATCAATATATTGTTCATTGCGCCCCTGCAAACGCAGTTCCCAGCGGTCGTCTTTAACCTCTCCGTAAGCTGTGGAATGTATAAGTTGATAATCAGCACCAATCAAATCACTATTCATAAAAACAAACCGTTTGTTGGTTTGCCTGCGGTTAATATCACTTCCGGGAATTACATAATAATGCCAGATTTCATAAGGATAAGAACTTGGCTCATTTCGGGTAGCAGTAATAGTGTTAGGTGCTCCGTACTGGAGATAAACTCTTCCTCGGTCAGTGGCATAACCTTTCATAATACTCGTTCCGTATTCTTTATTTACTTTTTTCACTTCCTCATAATATTTTATCCAGGCTTGTTCCGGTTCATCATTATTGCGTTTTTTCCAAAAATTATAAAAATACTGCTGCATCATTTTCAGGTCTGAGAAATTCAGCTGATTACGTGCAAAGTTTTTTTCTAATTGTGTTGAAACAGGAAATGTTGATTGTATGTAGTCTTTCATTTCTTCTGAATTAGTGACTACACTTACAAAAGTAGTAGCCACATCAATAGTACTTAAGTTGCTCGGTGTTAATACCTCTTCAGCAGGAGGATTACTGCGCTGAAAATATTTTTTGGTAATCGCAAGCAACTTATTTTCTTTATCTCTTGCTTCAACTACAAGGTTATAATTTCCTGATTTCAGGTGGTCAATCGGTAACTCGTTAAAAACAACAATCACATCTTTTGCTGTTTCTTTTACAAACTTTCTTAATCCACCTGCAAGCTGCATGTTGTCAGCATCTTCAACAAAATAGTTAATCAAAAAAGGTTCGCCTGCCGGCAGTGATTTACTACTGTTATAAACCTCAGAATAAAATATCAACTTGTTCATATTCTCAGGGAAAAAATCACTGGGAAACGGAATCATGTCAAACCCGTTTTTTGAAAACATGGATTGATTAATTGTAACCGAATAACTTTCTGAAAAACTAATATCTGAAATGCTGATTTTATCTGTGGGAAAGGAAACAGTTATTTTTTCAGTATGACTTACTGCTGTATCATTTGAATTTAAATCTTTCAGTGTAAACTTCAACGTGTAATCTCCTTCCGCTAAAGGAATACGCTGCTGATCAATAAAATCTTTGCCTTCTAATGAATCAGAAGTTCCGGGGCTTAGAAGTGTATATTTATCAGCAAACTTTATTACCTCACCTTGTTTAAGAATAAGCACAACTTCTACTTTTCCCTGATAAAGTCCTGTTCCAATTTTAGCATACTTAACTGAATTTCCTGTAATGGTAAAATACGTTTCAATAAAAGGTTCTTTGCCATTTTTAGCAAAGGCAGAGTAGGCGAAATACGCCTGAATACCGCCTGCCGAAAGAATTTCAAAAGTGACAAAAAACAAGCAAAAGCTTAAGAGAAACTTCTTTTTCATAGATTAAATCTTACCCTACAAAATTACTAATTAAAAGCTAATCAGGGCTTTCAATGAATTCTGTAAAAAATAATTCTGCTAAGGTTTGGGCGTGTAAAATTATTCTACTTTTGCGCCCGGAGAGATGGCAGAGTGGTCGATTGCGGCGGTCTTGAAAACCGTTGAACCGTAAGGTTCCGGGGGTTCGAATCCCTCTCTCTCCGCAGCCCGCTTGGGTTTCAGGAAATGTTGTTTTGGTATTTTGCTGTGTGTCAGCAAAATACCAGACAATATGGCAGAGAGACTTTTCGGATGTTTTGGGACTTAACTTCACGTTTAAGCCCATTTGTTTACAAACTGTTGGCAAATTATTTGACAGGTAACTAAACAAAATAAATATCCATGACAACACCACTCTTCTCCAACGCTGAACAGCAGAATCAGCCAACACCAATTTTCAGACAAAAAGAAGTATCCGTTTCAATGAAGACGGTACTGCGTTCGCAACGTTCCTTAACCAAAGGGATTTATATCCGCCTTATAATCGATGGAGAATTCGATTACTACCCCACCGGTTATTATAT
>CAMDBK010000042.1 GCA_945889235.1 Chitinophaga pinensis | reverse complement strand
ATCATCGCTTCCATCATCGGAACCTTCTTTGTAAGTATTAAAGAAAACGCAAAAGCAGATGTAAACACCGTACAAAGCGCTTTGAACCGTGGAAATAACATCTCCATGTTGCTGGCATTGGCCGCTTCATTTGTACTTATAAAACTGATGTTGCCCGAAACCATTCTTATGAGTGCGTTCAGCCACGGTGAATTCAGCGTAATGACTACTTCTTCCATGAATGTATTCTATGCTGTTTGTATCGGTATGGTGGTTGGTTATTTAATCTCCATGATTACCGAATACTATACAGGACTTGGCGGCAAACCCGTTCGTGATATTGTTCAGAAATCAGCAACCGGGGCAGCTACTAATATTATAGCAGGTCTGGGAACAGGAATGCTTTCAACGGCTTTCCCTGTTATCATTTTCGCAGCAGCTATCTGGGGTGCTTATGCCTTGGCAGGTTTCTACGGAGTGGGTATTGCTGCATCAGCAATGATGGCTACAACAGCTATGCAACTGGCGGTTGATGCTTTCGGACCTATTGCCGATAACGCAGGTGGTATTGCCGAAATGAGCGAATTGCCTAAAGAAGTTCGTGAAAAAACAGACGTGCTTGACTCGGTTGGTAACACTACCGCTGCTGTTGGAAAAGGCTTCGCCATTGCTTCTGCGGCTTTAACTGCACTGGCTTTATTTGCTGCTTACGTTACGCTTACCGGAATTCATGGTATCAATATTTTTGACGCGAAAGTGTTAGCTGCCTTGTTCATCGGTGGTATGATACCCGTTGTGTTCTCTGCGCTTGCAATGAATTCAGTTGGTAAAGCTGCAATGGACATGGTAAACGAAGTGCGCAGACAATTCCGCGAAATTCCGGGTATCCTTGAAGGAACAGGAACTCCTGAATACGATAAATGTGTGGAGATTTCTACCAAAGCTGCCTTGCGCGAAATGTTGGCTCCTGGTGCTATCACTATTGTTACTCCTATTATTATAGGTCTGGGTATGGGCGCTGAAGCGTTGGGTGCTTACATGGCCGGTGTTACAGTTAGCGGTGTGTTGTGGGCTATCTTCCAGAACAACGCAGGTGGCGCATGGGACAATGCAAAAAAATCATTCGAGAAAGGTGTGGAAATTGAAGTAAACGGAAAGAAAGAAATGTTCTACAAAAAATCTGAGCCGCATAAAGCTGCTGTAGTAGGTGATACTGTTGGAGATCCTTTCAAAGATACTTCAGGTCCTTCTATGAACATCCTGATTAAACTTTCATCGTTGGTTGGATTAACTATTGCGCCTTTGATTGCAGTGGAACATGTTGTAAAACACGAAGACACCAATGCAGTTATTTCTGCTCCTACTTCTTCACTGATGGAAAAAACAGAAAAGAATATTACCATTACTGATATCAATGGCGCAGCAGAGGTAAAAGCTGAAGCCAAAGATGATGCGGTGGCGCAGTAAAGCCTCACCCTACCCTCTCCAAAGGAGAGGGTGAAGAACAGAAAAGTCCTTTGCCACGCAAAGGACTTTTTTCTTTTACCTTTGGATGAAATTTTTCTACCCGATGAAAAAACTTTTTTTGCTTTATAGCTTATTCTTTGCGCTGCTGAATGCAGTTGCAACACCTGAACCCGAAATCCATCACCTCTTTATCCGTTTTACTAAAAATCTTTCTGCCGAAGAATTGAACACACTTGTTCAATCTGTTTCGGGAGTAAAAATATCAGATGCAAGAAATCATTTTCCTTACAAAACCACCCTACTAGAATTAACCGAAAATACTGATTACAAATCTGTTTCGAAAGAATTAAATAAACTGAATGTTGTTGCGTATGTAGCACTTGTTTATCAAACAGGAGAAAAAGAATTCATTACCACGGGTGATGAGTTTTTTGTAAAACTTAATTACTCTGGTGAATTACAGCAGCTCCGGGAACTTGCTCTTCAAACAAAAACAAAAATCATTGGCGAAAATCAATTTATCAGTAATGTTTATAAACTCAGAGTTGATAAAAATTCGCAGGGAAATCCGTTTGAACTTTCGCAGTATTTTATGCAGCAAGGTAAGTTTGCTCATGCTCAACCCAACTATAATTTTTCACCAACTGTAACTACTGAGGACCCGCGTTTCAACCGCCAATGGAATTTAGAAAATGTAGGTGGTTCGCAGCAATACAACGGAACTCCGGGTGCTGATATGAAAGTAACTGAAGCCTGGCAAATAACAAATGGTTCACTGGATATAAAAGTGGGAATTTTAGATTCTGGAGTTGATACATTGCATGAAGATTTGATGGATAATTTGCTTCCCGGTTATGATGCTTGTCAGGATTCAGTTCAAAATACGCACGGCTACCCTACTCCAAACTTTAAAGAAGATGGCCACGGAACTTGTTGCTCGGGAATTGCTTGTGCCAAAGCAGATAATGGTTTGGGCATTGCTGGCGTTGCGCCTAATTGCAAAATTGTTCCTGTGCGAATTTTTTATTATTTGCAGGTTGGTGTTGGAGGAAATCCTATTCCCTGGTCAACAAGTGAGTTTTTTGTAAACGGTATCAGTTGGCAATGGCAAGTTGGAAATGTTGATGTATCCAGCAACTCATGGGGTGTTACGGATAATTATTTGGCACTTTTTCCCGGACAGGATTCAATTGTAAACATTGCAATTAATGAAGCTATTAATAACGGAAGAAACGGGAAAGGCCTGCCGGTGCTGCATTCCAGTGGCAATGACGGACTTACAGATATTATTCCAATATGGCCCGCACGAACTGATATTGTTATTTCAGTAAACGCAACCAGCATGTGCGATGAAGCAAAAAGTGATACTTCGTGTGATAATGAAACCTGGTGGGCCGGTAACTGGGGCGCAGGTCTTGATGTTTCAGCGCCAGGAGTAAAAATTCCGGCAACGGATATGAATGGCAGTAATGGTTTCAGTACATCATCAAATTATTACAATACTTTTAACGGAACTTCTGCCGCCTGTCCGAATGCTGCGGGAGTTATGGCTTTAATTTTGTCTGCACGTCCTGAACTCACTCAGGCGCAGGCTCGTTATATTTTGGAATCAACCTGCGATACTGTTGGTGGTTATGATTACAGCACTGCTGGCCCCTCAGGCCCTTGGAGTCAGCAACTAGGACACGGAAGAATCAATGCAAAACGTGCGGTTGAAAAGGCGCGCGATTATGTGATTATTCCGCCTTCAACTGAAATTGATGCGTATGTTTATTACAACGATGCCGACCAACATTCGTACATTCATTACAATGTTGCAAACAATGGAAAAGTAGTTATTGAATGGTTTGATATTAATGGCGCGAAGGCACTGTTAATTGATAATGACAATCATCCCGCAGGAGGTTTCAATTTATTAATTGATGAACCGCGACATGCAGCGGGAATATTCATTGCCAGACTTCAGGTAAACAATAAAGAACAGACATTGAAATTCTTTATGCCCGTCCTGAAAACACAATAATAATAGCCAATCTGAATTTCTTAATTTTGGCGGCAATGAAAAAATTTATCACGCTCATCCCTTTTTCGTTTTTGCTCCTTTTATCTTCGTGCAGCAAAAACAATAATACCAACTGGATTCCTTACGTGCCCGTTAATATTGATATTTATCCGGCCAACCCGCAGTACATAAATATTAATGTAATCGGTGGCTGGGTTTACGTTACCGGAGGTTCAAGAGGAATAATTATTTACCGCTTTTCGCAAGACGAATTTTATGCCTTTGACCGTCATTGCCCATATCAGCCAACCAATTCCTGTGGAAAAGTAAAAGTAGATTCCGACAACATTACCTTGGCTGACAGTTGTTGCGGATCAAAATTTATTATTGTTGATGGTTCGGTAATTCAAGGGCCTGCCGGTTTGCCGCTGAAAAAATACAAGACCTATTATGACGGAACAACACTTCACATCACCAATTAAAATGAAGTCATTTGTCTGGTTGTTTTTACCTGCCTTAGTTCTGATTTTATTTTCGTGCGGAACAACTAAAAAAAATGAAACTGCACATTATGCAAAAGCAGTTTCAGCCATTGATAGCGGAAATTACCAGGCTGCAATTAACTATTTAACTACTGCAATTGATGAGAAAGAAAACGATACAAGTCTTGCGTGTTTGTTTTTATTGCGTGGTGAAATGCATGAAAAAACAGGAAGTATTGATTTAGCTCTGGCAGATTATTCCGAAGCTATGAAACAAAACCCTGACGACATCATTCCGCACATGAAAGCAGGCAATATTTTCAATCTATTAAGTAAATATGATGATGCACTCAACTGCTACAATAATGCACTTAAAATTAACACAAATGCAATTGATGTTCTGATTAAAAGAGCAGATATTTTTACTGCCACTGATCGTGATTCACTTGCGTTTGCTGATTTGCAAAAAGTAATTTCATTAGAACCTGAAAACGATTACGCTATTATGAGTCGCGCATTGATTTATCAGCGGTTTAAAGAACAGACAAAATGCTGTGAAGATCTTGAAAAAGCTGCTGCACTCGGCAACGAAACTGCATCAGAGTTTTTACACAGCATGTGCGGAAAACAAAAATAAAAAATGGGAAACAGTTTCAACAATGCACTTGACAACGCAATAACTGTTTGCTGGCGTTTGCTTGAACTTCCTTTGTTTGTGCTACTTTCAGGACTGATTTTATTTTTTTTATTTCTTTGGTTGATTATAAAAAAGCAATATTCCAAAAGAAATAAAAATCCAAAAACCGCAATTATAATTCTGATTTCTTCATTTTTTATTCTTGCTGTTGCGCTTGTTGCTGATGTAAAAATTGTTTCCACTCTAAATGAAGTGCGTGAGTTGCGCTCACAGATGTTGCTGAAAGAAAACGATAATACATCAGCATCAACTGGTGAACTGAAAAGCGAATACTCTGCCAACAGCCTTTGTAAAATATTAGAACCTACGTTTGGAAAAATTGAAATTGTTTCAAAACCCGAACACAAAGCGGTGGATTTTATGATACTGAAAATCAAGGAACCGCTTACGCATTGTTATATTTCTGTTATTGATTTAACAAACGAAAATCTTGAGGTTGTAATCACTCCGGCATTAACTGAAAAATGGCTGACAAGTGTTTTTGCTAAACAAAATAATTGCATAGTTGCTGTAAATGGGGAAGCAGGGATGAACCCGCGTCAGGGCTGTGGTTTCGGTGAGTGGATTGGCAACTGGATAGTAAAAGGTAAATCCATTTTATTAATGGATAATGAAAAGCGACCCTTTCTTTCATTTGATAAAAATAATCATGCAAACTATTTTCGTGAAGCATTGGTTGATAAAACGCTAACCGATGAAAAGTACAATACCATTTGGGGAAGATTTGATATTATTCTTGAAGGAAAAAATCTTGAACGTGAACCGGGTTGGCAGCAACCACGCACCATTATGGGAATTGACAAAACCGGAAATAAACTTTTTCTAATGGCTATTGATGGCCGACAACCCGCCTACAGCATGGGAATTGGACTGAAAGAAGCCGCGGATATTTTGTTGTCTTTAGGCTGTTACCAAGCCATGTCGTGTGACCAGGGCGGCTCATCCTGCATGTATCTGAAAAGTGCTGGAGGGATTGTTTCACGTCCAAGTGATGATGGCAGAGAACGTTTTACTTACAACCATTTCGGAATAAAAATAAACGAATGAAAAACAGAATGTTCTCGTTTTCATGGTTTTTTGTTTTTGTAATTCTGGCATCCTGTTCTCGTGAAAAAATCGGTATTTCTATAATTTCTATTGAGACTGATATTTCAAAAATCAATACCGAAAAAAAAATTCCCTGTAGTATTTCATACGCTAATGCCCAAGGACAGAACGTGTTTGAAAACATGAAAGCAGGAATTATGTTTAAAGGAAATCAAAGTCTTGCCTTTGAAAAAAAATCTTTTTCCATTGAGTTAAAAGAAAACGTAAAGATGGAAGAAATGGAAGCCGATGACGATTGGAAACTCAACGCTTCCTATATTGATAAAACTTTTCTGCGCAATAAAATCAGTTACGACCTTTTCCGGCAATTCAGTAAAAATAACATAGCTCCAACTGTTTCATGGGTTGAGGTTTTTCTCAATAATTCGTATCAGGGTTTGTATATTATTACCGATAAAATGGATGTAAAACATCTTGGACTTGATGTTAACGATACATCTGCAGTTCTCTTTAAATCCGCTCCTATCAGCCAATTGCCTGCTTCACTTGATTCTGTTCACAACAGTCTCTCTGAGTATGTAATGACTGCTGATCGCTGGAGTTCATGGTCTGAAAAAGGAAGAAAAGAATTAGCTGAAGATATATATTTCAATCAGCGTTATCCGAAGTTTTCTGAACGTGACAAACATTTTGTTATTTATGAATTAACTGACTTTTTGCATAACACAACATCTGAAAAATTTTCTAACAGTAAAAACGGAATAGACTCATTGTTTGATCTTGAAAATATTATTGATTATCATTTGCTGCTGTTGATTACCAACAACGGAGATGGAGTAGTAAACAACAATTATCTTTATCGTCAGAATTTGAATATGCCTTACAAAATTTGTCCTTATGATTTTGACCATAGTTTCGGGCGCGATGGTGACGGAGAGCCAAATCCCGATAACTTCATTGATTTTAGTAGAAATAAATTATTGAATAGACTGGTGAAAACAAATGCATTTAATTACAATGAACGGCTGAAGGAGAAGTATTACAAATTGAAGAAAGAAAACATATTAACGGTTGAAAATATTGAGGCGATGATTGATTCAAATGCACGAAAAATAAAACCTTTTGCATTGAAGGATGGAAAGAAATGGAGGATTGATGAGCATAAATATTTTCAGAATACAGACTTTGACAACGAAGTTGAATTGATGAAAAACTGGGTGCCAAGGCACATGATTAAAGTAGAAAAATACCTTAACGAATTATGATAATAGTTACAGGTGCTGCTGGTTTTATAGGAAGTTGTTTAATTGAAAAACTCAACAGAGAACAATATTATGATATTATTGCCGTTGATGATTTTTCAACTGATGTAAAGAATAAAAACCTTGAAGGGAAAAAAATTACACAAAAGATAGAACGCAATAATTTTTTCAACTGGCTGAAAGAAAATCAGCGCTTGGTTCAGTTTGTATTTCATCTGGGAGCCCGCACCGATACTACAGAATTTAATAAATCTGTTTTTGATGAACTCAACCTCAATTACTCTATTGAGGTTTGGAAAATATGCGTTGAATTTGGACTTCCTTTGGTTTATGCTTCCTCTGCTGCAACCTATGGTTTGGGTGAATTAGGATTTAGTGATAATGAGGAAATTATTCCAAAACTGAAACCATTAAATCCATACGGTGAATCAAAAAATGATTTTGATAAATGGGTTTTAACGCAAAAAAGAAAACCGTATTTCTGGGTAGGTTTAAAATTCTTCAATGTTTACGGCCCCAATGAATATCACAAAGGCAGAATGGCATCTGTAGTTTTTCATACTTATAATTCGGTGAAGAATTCAGGAAAAATGAAACTGTTCCGTTCACATAATTCCGACTTCAAAGACGGAGAGCAATTGCGCGATTTTATTTATGTAAAAGATGTATGTGATGTGTGTTTTCATTTTATGCTGAACAGAAAAAATAGTGGAATCTATAATCTGGGGACCGGAAAAGCCCGCACTTTTCTTCACCTGGTACAAAATGTTTTCAAAGCAATGAACACAACGGAAAGCATTGAATTCATTGATACACCCGTAGATATTCGGGAAAAATATCAATACTATACTGAAGCTGAAATGAGTAAATTACATTCAATCGGTTACACAAAAAAATTCACTTCATTGGAAGATGGAATTAAGGATTACGTGAGAAATTATTTAATTGAGGGGAATTATTTATGAATATAGGAGTAATTAGCTCTATTATTTCACATTAATTAACTTGTATTTAAAGCATTTTCATACATTATATTACTTTTGAAAAATTATTGATTGTATGAAATTATCCGTTGTAATACCTGCACATAATGAAGAAGGAAGTCTTAAGGAGACCTTAACAAAGGTTTATTCAACTTTATCTTATCAAAATATAGATCATGAAATTGTTGTAGTTAATGATAATTCTATCGACCAGACGGAAAAGATATTAAAAGATTTGAAAAAAAAAATTCCCACTTTAATTTATTATAATAATGATGGTCCTAATGGATTTGGGTTTGCTGTGAGATATGGTCTTGATAGATTTACCGGAGATTGTGTAGCAGTTATGATGGCAGATCTCTCTGACTCACCTGATGATCTAGTAAAATTTTATACTACAATGCTCAATGGAGGATATGATTGTGTTTTTGGAAGCAGATTTATTAAGGGGGGGCAAGTGATTGATTACCCTGTTTTAAAAAAAATAATAAACAGATTGGCAAATTTTATTGTTCGTGTTTCAGTAGGAATAAAGTACAATGATGCAACCAATGCTTTCAAATTGTATAAAAAAGAAACTATAGCAGGGATTAAACCCTTTCTTGCACCACATTTTAATTTGACATTAGAATTACCTTTGAAAGCAATAGTGCGGGGATATACCTATACTGTTTTACCAAATTCGTGGACGAACAGAAAACATGGAGAATCCAAATTGAAAATTCAGGAAATGGGAAGCCGATATTTTTTTATATTACTTTACTGTTTGATTGAAAAGTATTTTTCGAAGGGCGATTATAATAAAAAGTAAGAATTATTTACAAATGAAAATTCTAATTACCGGAGGAGCAGGTTTTGTAGGTTCATCGCTTGGTATACAACTAAAACAGCGATACCCTAAATACGAGATTTTTGCGTTTGATAATTTGAAACGCAGGGGCTCTGAATTGAGTTTGCCACGATTAAAAGAAGCTGGAATAAATTTTATTCATGGTGATGTACGTAATCCTGAAGACTTTAACGAACTGCCAGAGGTCAATGCTATTATTGAAGCTTCCGCAGAACCTTCTGTTTTATCGGGAATTAATTCAACACCTGATTATTTAGTGAATACTAATCTTACAGGCACAGTAAATTGCCTGAATTTTGCAGTGAAAAATAAAGCAAATTTTATTTTTCTTTCAACCAGCAGAGTTTATCCTATTAATCAAATAGAAAAGATTGCTTACGAAGAAAATGGAACACGCTTTGAGATAAGTGACAAACAAAATATTCCGGGAATTTCCTTAAAAGGGATTTCTGAAAACTTTGGACTTGAAGGTTACCGCTCACTTTATGGAGCAACAAAATTATGTTCAGAATATCTTATACAAGAATATCAGCATTTTTATAAATTAAAAACAGTTATAAACAGATGCGGTGTATTAACAGGCCCCTGGCAAATGGGTAAAATTGATCAAGGAGTTGTTGTTTTATGGATGGCACGCCACTTTTGGAAACAAGAACTTAGTTATATTGGTTTCAACGGTTCGGGAAAACAATTGCGTGATATACTACACGTCAATGATTTATTTGAATTGATTGATTATCAAATTAGCAATGTTGATAAGGTAAATGGCGAAATTTTTAATGTTGGTGGCGGGCAACAAGTAAGTGTTTCATTAAAAGAATTGACAAATTTTTGCACGGAAATAAGTGGAAACGCTATTACTATTAAAGAAGTAAAAGAAAATAGAGTGGCAGATATTTCACTTTACATTACAGACAATTCAAAAGTAACAGCAGCTACCGGCTGGAGACCTAAAACAGGAACTAAAGAAATATTAACTGATATTTACGATTGGATTAGAAATAACGAACAACAACTTTCTCATATACTCAAATGAATGCAGTTTTAATTACAGGATCAGGAGGTTTGATTGGCAGCGAATCGGTCGATTTTTTTGCTGATAAATTTGATTTGGTTATCGGCATAGACAATGATATGCGTCAATACTTTTTTGGCAAAGAAGCATCCACTAACTGGAATATAATCCGTCTTTCTGAAAAGCATAAAAACTATCGCCATTATTCAGCTGACATTCGCAATCAGAAAGCACTTGAAACTATTTTTGAGAAGTATAAAACTGATATTAAATTAATTGTGCATACAGCTGCACAACCCAGTCACGACTGGGCGGCACGAGAACCCTTTACAGATTTTACAGTTAACGCAAACGGCACATTGAATCTATTAGAGTTTACCCGTATTCATTGTCCGCAAGCCGTATTTATTTTTACTTCAACTAATAAAGTTTATGGCGACAACCCGAATTATCTTCCACTTGTGGAATTAGAAAAACGCTGGGAAATAGATGAAACACATGTCTATTATAAAAATGGAATAGACGAGCAGATGAGCATTGATCATACCAAGCATTCCATTTTTGGAGCTTCAAAAGTTGCAGCAGATATAATGGCGCAGGAATATGGCCGCTATTTTGGAATGAAAGTTGGCGTTTTTCGCGGAGGTTGCTTAACGGGGCCGAATCACTCAGGCGCGCAACTGCACGGTTTTCTTTCTTACCTTATGAAATGTGCCATTACCAGGCAGCACTACACTATTTTTGGTTACAAAGGAAAACAGGTACGTGATAATATCCATAGCTACGATTTGGTAAATATGTTTTGGCATTTTTATATAAACCCTCGCTGTGGGGAAGCCTACAATGCAGGTGGCGGACGTTTTGCAAACTGCTCTATGTTGGAAGCTATTGAATTGTGTGAGAAAATTACCGAAAAAAAAATGAATTATTCATACTCAGAAACAAATCGAGTAGGTGATCACATCTGGTATGTAAGTGATGTATCTAAATTTGTTAATCACTATCCAAATTGGAATTACAAGTATGGATTAGAAGAAACTTTGACTGAGATTTTCGACAATTTAGTTGTACGAGTTTAAATTATGGAATTTATTTATATCAAGTTCGAACAATTTCTGCAATGGCTTGAAATCTTTTTCAGCAAAAGAAAATACCCTGGAATTACTGCAACAATTATTTGTACGATTGCAGCTTTCATTTTTTATTTTCCTGATTATGATAACATGTGTTTTGACGATGATATAAGACAAATTTTTGTAAACGAACAAATTCAACACCCGTTTAAAAAATTAGACTATATAAAATATCCACCACATACTCACTGGGCAAAAAGGCAATACAGGATAACCCTTCCAGTTATAGGTCACTTGTTTGGTTTTAATGCACGACAAATTTTATTTTTTCAGCAGGCTCTACTCCCGTTTTTTTTCTTTTTTGCTTTCAGAATATTTATGTCAATAAAAAAGGATTTAGTCGCTGCATTTCTCCTTAGCTTTTCTTTTGCAATGGTATATGCCAGTAAATCATTTCTTATACACTATACTTTTTTTGATTGTTATGCCTATCTGTGCATTATTATTTTAATGAGCAGTAAGAACCCATTCATTCTTATATTATTTACTATACTTAATTGTTTTACAGATGAAAGAGGCTTACTTGCAATGGGTCTAGTGCTAATTTGGTCATTTCTGAGAGAAGACAAAATCTTATTTTCTTTCAAAAATATTCCATTCAAAAACTCATCACTTTATTTGTTAGCAGGTGTTTGTTTCTATCTTAGCCTTAGACTGTATCTTAAATATTTTATAATCGGTTCAGAAATACCACTTTCTGATAAGACATATGTAGGTCTTCAAACCATGCGCGACAATTTTAACATGATACCCCTTGTTCTGCTTGAAACACTTGAGGGTTTTTGGTTACCTGTATTACTTTTAGTAAGTATTTTATTTGTAAACAAAAAATATATTCACCTTCTATTTATTGCTGGTGCATTTTCAATTGTCTTCTTTGCGGGACTCTCTGTTCATGACATGTTGCGTTCTGTAACCTATGTATTTCCAATTATATTTATTGCTTACTTCTTTGTAACAGAAAAATTGAATACAAAAGAAATAAGGACCATTGCTTTAATTACAATGACTTTATCTTTTATTATTCCAACTTATTTTATTGCTGATAAAACCGATTTACTTTCTCCAATTCTTCCCAAAATTTTAAAATGGTTTTAAACTCCACAGTAATAGAATTAATATTTTAAAGTGAATAATTCGTCCCGCCTATACACCATAGTAGCTGTAATACTTTCATTAGTTTTTATTGTGTGGAGTGTTACGCTTATCCGTTCTGTAAAAAAACAGCGCGATGAGGTTTCAGGCTATTTTGGAGTTATTTCACAAGTCAATGCTATAAATCACGCTATTCTTGAACTTCAGACTATTTATCTGGAAGATAAATATCACACCAACAGCAACTGGGTTTCAGGGTTAGAAAACTACAATAAAACGGTTGAAAATTTCCGTGAAAAAAAGAGCAATTTTCCTGAACACGAAGATTATATTTATTCTATTGACTCGATTATAAGAAGGGCTGTTCTTATTCACTCTAATCTTTATGATTCTGATAAACAAGGCGAAGCTGAATTCAATCAGATGGAAACTGAATTCAGAAGTGAACTGAATGAGGCACTGGAATTAAATGAAACAACAATTAATTCTATTCGCGAAAAACTTGGAAAATTTTCAGAAGAACTTGCATGGAAATGGACCTGGCTGAATGTTCTGGTAATGTTCTCATGTATACTGGCGTTGGTTCTTTCGGGTGTAAGTATTTTAAACAGCATCAATTATCAGAAAAGAAAACAGATGATGGTTGCTTTGCGGGCAGAGAAAGATAAAGCACAAAGTTACCTTGACATGGCGGGTTCAATTTTACTTGTAATTGACCGCGATCAAAAAATAACCATGATCAATAAAAAAGGTCTTGAGATTATCGGCACTATACATGAAGAAGAAATTATAGGGAAAAATGCTTTTGATTATTTTTCTTCACCTAAAGAAATTAAAGCGCTTAAAGAAGGGTTTGAAAAAGTAATGACCGGTGAAGTTGGGCTTACAGAATATTATGAACGAAAAGTACTTTCTGTAAACGGTGAAGAACGAATTGTAGGTTGGCACAATAGTTTACTTGAAGACAGGTCGGGAAAAGTTATAGGAGTTTTAAGTTCAGGTGATGATGTAACAGAAAAAAAGTTCAGAGAAAAAGCGCTGAAAGAAACGGTAATTAAACTTGAAAAATCAAATGAACAGCTGGAAGGTTTTGCTTACATGGCAACGCACGACTTACGCGCCCCCGTAGCCAATCTTATTGCACTGCTTAACCTCTATAACAAAGAACAGCCCGAAGATGAGGAAAACAAATTTATTTTTAAAAAATTTGAAGAGAGTGTAAAAATTCTTAATAATACACTTAGTGATTTGATTGACATTGTGGCTGTAAACAAAAATAAGTTTGATGAAAAAATAGACATCAATATTGAGGAAACCCTCAAAGATGTTATGGAAAGCGTGAAAGAAGACATAAACAAATCAGGCATTGAAATAAAATATGATTTCAGTAAGTGCAAAGAGGTAAGTTATCCGGCATCACAGTTTCGAAGCATATTAATAAACATGCTGACCAACGCAATTAAATACCGTTCACAGGAAAAAAAGTCAGAAGTAACAATTACCTCTTCAAAAGAAATTGGTTTTATAAGATTAGATTTCAGAGACAACGGAATGGGACTTGACCTGAAAAAATACGGCAACAAACTTTTTCAGATGAATAAACGTTTTCATGCAGGAACTGAGGGAAAAGGCGTAGGCTTGTTTATCATTAAATCACAGGTGGAAGCTATGGGCGGAAAGGTAATGGTGGAAAGTGAACCGGGAATGGGAACAACTTTCAGTATTTTTATTAAAGAATAAAAACTTAAGCCCTTACTTGGGAAATATTAATAGATTAGCATTTGCTAAATGAAAAAAATAAAACACATAATGTTGGTTGATGATGATGATACAACCATTTATGTAACCCGCAGATTTATTGAAAAAGCCGGCATTGCCGAGAAAGTGACCAGCAAAAAAAGCGCTCAGGAAGCGCTGGCTTATTTTTCAGATTTTGATAAATACAACAGCGATCCTGAAAACAAAGTTGACCTTATTTTTCTGGATATCAATATGCCCGTAATGGATGGTTTTGAGTTTTTAGAAGAGTTTGAAAAACTCACCTTTGAGCCCGCCCTGAAAAAAGTGAAAATCATTATGCTTACTTCTTCCGTTTTTCATATCGACAGATTTAAATCGCAGAGTTTTCCCAATGTAATCAGCTACATCAGCAAGCCTGTTTCCATTGACAGCCTGAAAGAAATTACCGAGCGTTATTTTTAAAACCTATTTTTTTACTTCAACCAAAGCCATTCCGCAAACCGCACAATTTCCGGCTTTGTCATACGTTTTTTCTCCTTCGCATTTCATCGGACATTGGTAAACCGCAGCTTCTGTTTTAGCAGAATTGCTGCATGAAGAAAGGCTGCCAAGCATTATAAATGCTATTGATAAAGATGAAAGTAATGTTCTCATGATTTTTTGTTTTATGTTGTTTATTTTTATTGCACCACTATTTTTTTACTAAACTTTTCATCACCTGCAGAAACTGAAACCAGATAAACTCCACTATTCAGGTTATCTCTGTTTAGCTTAATTCTCTGCTCTCCTGTAATGTTTCGTTTAGTTTCAGAAAATATTTTCTGTCCTTTTATGTCATAAACATCTATTACAACTGAAGTTGATTTTTCAAGGTGAAACAGAATTGTAGTTGATTCAGAAAACGGATTTGGAAAAACAGCTAGCCTGGTTTCTTTTTCATTTTCTGCTACTGAAACCAAAGGCTCTGTATTGATTCCAAAATCCCAGGTTCCGCGGCCGTATGTTCCAAAGCGTACAGTGTTAAGTGACGGTATAAAATCTACACACGTAAAATTCTGGTCAGGTGCTGAAACACCTGCCATATCTGACCATTCCAATGTGTTGAAATTATAAAAATACGGTCCGGCATCCGTAGCTGCAAAAAGCAATAGTTCAGTTGAAGAAAGTTTTAAATCATTGAATGAAGTCTGCGGAATATTATTGTCAAGCGGGGTAAAATTTTGTCCGTGATTTTCAGAAATAAAAACTCCGGGATTACTGTAACCACT
>CAMDBK010000041.1 GCA_945889235.1 Chitinophaga pinensis | reverse complement strand
ATAATTTTCAACCATTGCCGGAGTTTTTCCCACCTCATGGTCTTCCAGAACCTGACAGGCAAGCGAAATGGTGGAGATGGGTGTTTTCAATTCGTGGGTCATGTTATTGATAAAATCATTTTTCACTTCCGATAATTTTTTCTGTTTGAAAACAGTAGAAACCGTATAGGAAAACGAAACAATAATCACCAGCATAAACAAAGCAGAAGTAAGCAGCATTGCCCACAGAGTTTTTAAAAGATATTGCTGACTGTTTGGGAAAAACACAGAGAGGTAGTTAGGATTTGCAAAAATATTTCCCTGAAAAAGATTGACTTTATGATTTGAATTAATCAAATCTGCTTCGGGTGTTTTATTTGTTTGCTGTGCAAAAATTACATTCTTAAAAGGATCAAGTACTGCAAAGGAATAATCTGTTTCAATTCCCTTGCTGTGCAACTCATCTTCAAGAAGTGAATCAAGTAAATCAGGATTTAAATTTTCGCCCTGGTCAAAGGTGTTGAACGAAAGCATTTCTTTAAAAATATCATCCAGAATTTCGGATTTCTCAGCCACCCACTGACTGCTTTTGCTTTGTATTGCCCGCGCCAGATCAGCATCGGGATTATTGTTTACAGCAGTTTCTGCTTGTTTTAATCCTTTAGGACCAAAACTTCTGTTCCGAGTTTTCTTTAATAAATAACCGCTTGAATCTTCCATTACCTCTTCTGTAATGTTGAATTCAAAATCATCTTGCACGCCAGAAAAAGCAAAGTTATTTCCGAGTCGGTAAGAATAATTCATGCTGTCTAAACACATAATGTTGGCAGCACCTATCGAATCTAATTTGCGGAACAACTGCATTCTGCGGTTTTGCAAATCAATCTGATGCGAGAGGTTTTGCGCCACGCGTTGTTTCTCAAAATTATAGGCAACATTACCAAGCGCCTCGCTTACCGCCTGATTAAATTGTTTCTCGCGCAGCGCCACCGCGTTTTTTATCCAATACACCTGCACACCGGTAAGCCCGATAAGAGCCATAGCCATACAAATAATTGTAAAACGAATAATGGATTTGTTCATTGCCCCAAAAGTAGGGCTAAACCTCTTTGTAATTAAAGGGTTTAACGTTTTTTAACAGTCTTGTTAAACCGTTGAAACAAAAACTTCTGATAATTTTTCAAGCTTGTTTCCTCTTGAACCTTTTATAAGAATTGTGGAATTCTTTATTGCATTGTTTTTCAGAAATTCAACTAACTCATTCACATTGTTAAAATATGAATGCTGAGGAAAATTTTCACGAAGTGCAAGAAAATTACTACCTACAAAATAACAGTGTGACAATGTCAATTTCTCAACCAATTTAAGAATTTGCTCATGCTCCTGTGCTGAGGTTTCACCCAGTTCAAGCATTTCACCAAGGATTATGATTTTGTTCTCACCCTTAATGCGTTCAAAATTTTCCAGAGCTGCCTCAACACTTGATGGATTGGCATTATAAGCATCCATCAAAATTATGTTGCTCCCTGATTTAACAAGCTGTGAACGGTTGTTGGTTGGAATATAATTTTCAATTCCCCTATTTATTTGCTCAGCAGAAAGTCCGAAATAGTTTCCGATGCAAATTGCTGCCATTATATTTGAAAAATTGTACGTGCCCGGAAGGTGAGAAGCAACTATAGTTTCAGCAGCATCTTTTTTTGTTTTCCACTTTACAATTAATTCGGCATCGCCCGAAATAAGTCCGCCAGCTACATCAGCGCTTTCAGATTTTCCATAAGTAAAGCACTTAAATCCTTTTGCGTGTTGCATAAGCAAATCATCATCTGCATTTACAAAAATTAATTTCCCGTGTGATTTAATATGCCTGAATAATTCAGTCTTTGTTTTTAACACACCTTCAAAACCGCCCATTCCTTCAAGGTGAGCTCGGCCTATATTGGTAATTATTCCATAATTAGGAAAAGCAATGTTGCATAATTCTTCAATGTCGCCCGGCTTGCTGGCACCCATTTCAATCACTGCCAGTTCATGTTCTTTTGTTAATGACAATAACGACAACGGAACACCAATATGATTATTCAAATTTCCTTTTGTGGCAAAACATTCATACTTCTCTTTTAAAACCGAATTAATCAGTTCTTTAGTAGTAGTTTTTCCGTTGGTTCCTGTTATTCCGATTACAGGAATTTTCAATTGTTTTCGATGATGTGCCGCCAGATCCTGTAATGTCTTTAATACATCCTTAACCAACAGAAATTTATCTCCTCTCACAAATTCAGCTTCATCAATAACGGCATACGCACAGCCTTTTTCAATGGCTTCTGCCGCAAATGTATTTGCGTTAAAGTTTTCTCCTTTCAGGGAAAAAAAAAGTGAACCAGGAATAATGTTTCTGGTATCGGTGCAAACAACGGGGTGTTGCTGAAAAAGCTCATATAATGCTGAAATAGTTGTCATGCCGTAAAAGTAAAAAGCCCCGCTGAATTAATTCAGCGGGGCTTTTTTATTTATTAACCTTCAGTTATTAAAATCCGTTTGGACTACCAACTCTGGTCATTGCGCATCTGAAACCTATATAATCAGTGCTTTGTTTTTCATCCAAATATCTACGTGTTCCGGGAACCAACCAATATGCACGGTCTTTCCATGAACCACCTTTGTAAACGCGGGCTTTATCATTAATCAACGAAGTAATTCCGTAATCATACATCCTTTTATCGGTTTTTGCATCATCTTTAAACTCTTCGTTATTAAAGAAAATACTTGATTCAAAATCACCGTCTACATAATTGATGTTATCTGATTTGTTGTAGTTTCTTCTGTCAAGACTTTCTTCTTCTGTTACATTTCTTTGAATAACACGCCCAAGACTATCTTTCTCGGCAATTGCTCCTTCCTCGTCTCTCAACTGTGTTTGATAAACGTTACCTCTGAACGAACGGAAATCAGTTTCATCCTCAGGAGAAAGCGGACGATAAATATCCATAACCCACTCACTTACGTTACCCGCCATGTTATACAGACCATAATCATTTGGCCAGTATGAATCAACCGGTGCTGGAATATCAGCATTGTCATTAAGGTTTCCTGCAACACCCATGTTATCACCACGGCCTCTTTTGAAGTTGGCTAACATATCACCTTTATATTTTTCATCGGGATTACGTACAGTTTCTCCGTTCCATGGATATAATTTCCGTTCAGTTACCCTTTCAAATACGGTGTTTCCAATTAACCCAAGTGCAGCAAATTCCCACTCAGCTTCAGTTGGTAAACGGTATTCAGGAAGAAATATTCCGTCCTCAATACGCACTTTGCGGGTATCTTTATTCGGGTCAAGGTCATACAAATCGCTTTTTACCAAACCTTCGTATTGTCCGGCTAAGTAGGCTTCTGTATTAAAGTTATCATCATCTACCTGATTTGGGTTTACACGCAAAATGCCTTCACGAATCAAAATCATTTCATTGACACGGTCAGTTCTCCAAGCGCAATAATCGGTAGCCTGCAACCAATTAATACCCACAACAGGATAATACTGGTAAGACGGGTGGCGTAGGTATAATTCTACATACGGCTCGTTGTAAGCTAATTTATCTCTCCATACCAATGTGTCAGGCAATGCTTTTTTGAAAACCTCAGGATAGCTTTCATAATAAACGCGGGTAAGCCAGTAAAGGTATTCGCGGTAGTCCACATTTTTCACCTCTGTTTCATCCATGTAAAATGAAGAAACGCTGACCCTTCTTGGTACGTTATTCCAATCATAGCGTACATCCTGCTCAACACGCCCCATTGAAAATGTTCCGCCTTCAATGAATACCAGACCGGGTCCGGTTTCCTGACCTTCATAGTCTACAACCTCAAAACCTCCGTTTTTTGAATTGTTGTAGTCCCATCCGGTAGTGCTTGATTTCTCTTTCTGGCATGAAGTAATTGTTGCCAGAACTAAAGACATAGCCGATAATTTAATTGCTATTCCTTTTAGTGTTTTCATGTTTTTATGAATTGGTTTTAATTGTATAACGCTGCGAAAAAATTATTATTGTGTGCTGATAAAATTATTTTTAGAACGAAGGACAACTGATGGCTCTGAACTTCTTCTTCTTAGGCTTGCAGGGGAATTGCAAAGCCACCGAAAATTCGTGCGAACCGGCAGTTGCATTACTTAGTTTAGAAACGGTAACATCATAGCTGTAGCCGAATTTAAATCCTTGATATTGGAATCCGACAAGGGCTATAAACGCATCTGCGTTGAAAAAGTTCTGTCTGAACCATAATCCGCCTACAAAAACGCCTTTGTTGATATAAAATCCGTAGTTGATTTGTTGGAAATCCTGCTGCTGCTGATACAATACGTTAAGCGACCAGCTTCCTTTTTCTTTTCTTTTCTTGTTGAAATACGAAACAAAACCTATGTGTCCTGTAATTTTCATAGGCAGTTTGCTTACTCCAAGAAAACCTTCATCGGGTTGAGTTAAATGGTGTACAGCAGCGCCCACATAAAAACGTTCGCTGAAACCAAGAAGACCTGCTGAGAAATCAGGAAATCCGCGCGTAGGGCTATTAGGACCTATTTCATTTGTATTGTAGATAAAGCCATAACGGGGGTCAATCTGGTCGCCAAAAGTTAATTTACTCCAGTCAATTTTCTTTTGCATGTAGCTTGCCTGCAAACCTAATTTCATTGAGAATTTACGGCTTACTTCCAGGCGGTATGAATAAATCAGGTTAATACCTAATGTATTTAATGTTCCTTCTCCTGCTCTGTCGTTGGTTACTAAAAGTCCAACCCCTCCGTGCAAGGCATCAAAATGCTGGTCATATGAAGCGCTATAAGTAACATACGTACCCGAAATGGCAGGCCATTGGTTACGGTAATTCATAATAATACGTGGGCAAATTGCCGTACCGGCAAAAGCGGGGTTTAAATAAAGAGGATTGGCATAAAACTGGGTAAATTGCGGGTCTTGTGCTTTTGCGCTGTCTATAAGTGACAGAGCAAGCAGGGTGATAAAAAGTAATCGCTTTACCATGCTGTTATTGAGATTTAGTTAATATCGTTTGTATAAAATACTGCGTTTACGGTCGTCTATAAGGGTAACAAATATAGAAAATATTATTCTTAAATAAAAAACGCAGAAAAAAGATTTTTAGTATGCAGCCTCATTTTAAGGTTAATAATTTTTATTCTCCTGTAAGAACAATCACTTAAATCATGACAGTTATCGATGTTTTTTAATTTATTATTTGGTTTTTTCAGAAATAATCTATCTTTGCCGTTCTTAATTCAATTCTTATACCACGCATATCGCAGATTTCTACTCTGATTTTTGATTAAAAAAACACCGATTTTCTTTTGTTGAAAACCGGAAGCGTGAAGAACAAATTTATTTAAAAACCAAAAGAATGAAAACTAACATTCATCTTTTAGCTGTTGCTGTGTTTCTATTGCCATCACTGGCATTTTCGCAATATGCGAAACAGCGGAACTCAGGTAAAAAAACAATAAACTGGGGTGCCGTAAAAAAGGAAACTCCGGCAGAAGGAATTGAAAAATCATTTCTTTATTTTGATGGTGCCGTTTACGATGAGTCAAAAAATTATTTGCCCGTTTATGTTTATAAAGGAGCAACTGAAAATAATGCTTCGCACATCAAAGCATTTATAATAAATCCTGTTTATGCAGTTTTTGAAGCAGCGGAATTACTAAAAATAGAAGGGCTTGATAAAATAGGTTCTGAAATTGAAGTAAGCGCTTCGGTGGCTTATGATAGAAAGAAAAAAATATCGGTTGTTTCATTTATCCCTGTTCGTAAAAATCCTTCTTCGGGACAATATGAGAAATTGTTGAGCTTTGATTTGCAGATTGTGGCTACCGATTTTAAATCGTTTCAGCCAAAATCATCCACTGCGTATGCTTCTAATTCTGTTCTTTCTTCGGGAAGCTGGTATAAAGTTTCGGTTAGTGCTGATGGAATTTATAAGCTTTCTTACGAACAGTTGCAGGAACTTGGAATGAATGTAAGCGGGGTAAATCCTAAAAATATTCGTGTTTATGGAAACAGTGGCGGCATGGTGGCAAAAGATAACGGAACAGTACGTTACGATGATTTGCAGGAAAATGCTGTAGTGGTTGTTGGTGAAAGCGACAACAGCTTTAATGCCAGTGATTATATTTTGTTTTATGGAGAATCGCCACACCGCTGGACCTATAATAGTGGCACAAGTAAGTTTGAACACATAATTAATGATTACTCCGATAATACGTATTACTTTATTACTGCTGATTTAGGTCCAGGTAAGCGGGTAGCTACGCTGGCATCATCCGACCAGTCTGTAACGCATACTGTAAACAGCTTTAACGATTACGCATTTCACGAAACAGACGAAAAAAATCTGGTAAAATCAGGAAGGCAGTGGTACGGTGAGTATTTTGATATTCAGAACTCGTATGATTTTTCTTTTTCTTTTCCCAATATTGATGGTTCACTTGCTTCAACTATTAAAGTTACCGGTGCAGCACAGTGTGCCTGCGGTTCGGGCTCCAGCACTTCATTTACCGTGAAGGTTAATAATGGCTCTCCCTTAAGTATCCCTTTTCAAAATACTACAGGTAGTTATGTAAATGCTCAGGCTTCTGACGGAACCGGAAACCTGGACTTTACTACTTCAACTTCAACACTGAATGTAAATGTTACCTATAATAAAGGTGGATTTTCTTCAGCAGTAGCCTGGCTCAATTATATTGAATTGAATGTACGAAGAGCACTTTCCATGTCAGGTGATCAGATGATTTTCCGGGATGCAGTAAGCGCAGGAACAGGAAATATTGCTGAATTTACAATGGGTAATTCCAATTCATCTGTTACTGTGTGGGATATTACTGACCCTATAAATGTACGTCAGCAGATGGCAACAGTTTCAGGCTCTAACCAAGTGTTCAGGGCATCGGCAGAAACCATTCATGAGTATATTGCTTTTAATGGTTCATCTTATTTAACACCCGTAAATGCAGGTTTAGTTGTCAATCAGGATATCCACGCACTTCCGCAGGTGGATATGGTAATTGTTGCACATCCTGATTTTTTAAGTGAGGCTGAACGCCTTGCTAATTTTCACCGCACCAATGTAGTTAGTCCGCTTACGGTTGCCATTGTTACACCAGAACAGGTTTATAACGAGTTTTCTTCAGGCGCACAGGATGTTTCTGCCATCCGCGACATGATGAAAATGTTTTACGACCGCGCCACCAATGATGATGAATTGCCTAAATATCTTTTACTGTTTGGCGATGGGTCTTATGATAACCGCGACCGCCTTGATAATAATACCAATCGTATTGTAACCTATCAATCTGCTCAGTCACTAAGCCCTACTTCAGCGTATGTTTCCGATGATTTTTTTGGTTTCCTTGATTCAAACGAAGGTGTTTGGATTGAAGGATGCGACAGCTGCAATCCACATTTTCTGGATATAGGAATTGGACGATTACCTGTACAAAACTTGCAGGAAGCCACCATTGTTGTGAACAAAATTCTGAATTATGAAGGCATTGCCACCGTTAATGCAAACCCCAGTGTTTGCAGCGCACAAACCGTGAGCATATCATCGCCCGACTGGAAAAACTGGATTTGTTTTGTTGGTGATGACGAAGATAATGGTCAACATCTAACGCAGGCAGACGCACTGGCACAAGGACTAGATACTGCGCAAAACAATTATAACCTTGACAAAATTTATTTTGATGCTTATATTCAGGAATCAACTCCGGGCGGGCAGCGTTACCCTACCGTAAAAGAGGCTATAAACAACCGCGTATTGAAAGGTGCATTGGTTATCAATTACACCGGACACGGTGGTGAAGTTGGCTGGGCACACGAGCGTGTATTGGAAGTAGCTGATATAAACAGCTGGACAAATATTGAAAATCTTCCTGCTTTTGTAACTGCAACCTGTGAGTTTTCGCGCTTTGATGATCCGGCAAGAACCTCGGCAGGAGAACTTGTTTTACTAAATCCGAATGGCGGAGGAATTGCATTGTTCACCACTACACGCTTGGTTTTTTCTGCGCCAAATTTTACACTGAATAAAAATTATTACAAACACCTTTTCCCCGTTGTTGGTGAGCCTTTGCCTACAATGGGTGAAGTTATGCGAAGAACCTTAAATGAAGGAAGCAACGGTGTTATATCCAACAGCCGCAATTTCTCTTTGCTTGGCGACCCGGCACAGCGTCTTGCTTATCCCGAAAATAATGTGGTTACTACTTCAGTAAACGGAAATCCGGTAGGAGGTACAGCTGATACTTTAAAAGCGTTGAGCTTAGTTACAGTGGCGGGCGAAATTCGTGACCGCAATGGTGATAAAATGACCGGCTTCAACGGCTTGATTTACCCTACCGTTTTTGACAAAGCAGCAACTGTAACAACGTTGGGTAATGATCCCGGAAGCCCAATAATTGATTTCAAACTCCAGAAAAATATTCTTTATAAAGGTAAAGCCAGCGTAACAAATGGCGATTTCAGTTTTACGTTCATTGTACCTAAAGATATTTCCTACAATTATGGTAAAGGAAGAATAAGCTATTACGCCTATGACGGCATTACCGATGCAAACGGTTTTTACGAAAATATAATCATAGGTGGCTCGGCTGATAATGTTGCCAATGATGTAAACGGTCCGCAGGTTGGTCTTTATATGAATGATGATAAATTTGTTTTTGGCGGTGTTACTAACGAAAATCCATTGCTGTATGCTGTTGTAAGCGACCCCAGCGGAATTAATACTGTTGGCAATGGAATAGGACATGATGTTGCAGCCGTGCTGGACGAAAACACCAACAAAACGTTGGTGCTGAATGAATATTATCAGGCCGACCTTAACAGTTACCAGAGCGGAAGCGTCCGCTATCCTTTCTCGCAATTGACTGAAGGCAGGCACACCCTGAAAATGAAAGTGTGGGATGTTTACAATAATTCATCCGATGCTTATACCGAATTCATTGTTTCGCAATCGGCAGATTTAGCTTTGAAGCATGTGTTGAATTATCCCAATCCGTTTACAACCCATACCGAGTTTATGTTTGAACACAATCGTCCCTGCACCGATCTGGATGTAAATATTCAGGTATTTACCGTTTCAGGAAAAGCAGTAAAAACAATCAATCAGTTAGTGCATTGCGATGGTTTCCGTGCCGAAGGAATTGACTGGAACGGACGCGATGATTTTGACCAGAAAATAGGAAGAGGTGTTTATGTATATCGCGTAAAAGTTCGCACACCCGAAGGCTACACCGCTCAGGCATTTGAAAAATTAGTAATTCTTAATTAAGTAAACAGTAGACAATAAATCAATAGACAATTAATGCAAACTCAAGAACTTTCTCAACTTTCAAAACCTTCCAACATTCTCAACCAAAAAAATTTATCTTTGCAACCCTTTCAAAAAAATCAGATGAAAAATAAACTTGTTTTAACAGCCCTGATTGCGTTTACCTTTTTCGCAGGAAGCCAGAAAATTCTTGCGCAGCAAAATCAGACACAAACAGCAAATACAATACAAATAAATACGATCACTACTGCAGTTCCGTTTTTGATTATTACACCCGATGCAAGAGCAGGAGCAATGGGTGATGTAGGTGTTGCCTCAGCACCTGATGCAGCTTCAATCCACTGGAATCCGGGTAAACTTGCTTTTGTTGAAAATGACATGGGGTTTGCAGTTTCCTATACACCGTGGCTTCGCAAATTAGTTCCTGATATTAACCTTGCCTACCTTTCGGGTTACGGAAGATTTGGTAAGAAAAAACTACAGACTATTGCAGCTTCAATGCGCTATTTTTCGTTGGGTGATATTACGTTTACCGACAACGTAGGAAATGTAATCGGAAATTTCAGGCCAAATGAATTTGCAATTGATGTGGCGTATTCAAGAAAACTTTCTGATTATGTTTCAATGGGTATTGCGCTGCGTTATGCAAATTCAAATCTTACAGGCGGTATTGCCGTGGAAGGTGCTGCCACCAAAGCTGCACAATGTGTTGCAGGTGATGTAGGTCTTTATATTACAAAACCCAACATAAAAATTGGCGACATGAAATCTGATTTTGCTTTTGGTATTTGCATTTCCAATATCGGTAACAAGGTTTCGTACACCAATACTTCTGAAAAAGATTTTATTCCAATTAACCTGCGCCTTGGTCCTTCTTACAAAATAAATTTTGATGAATTCAACTCGTTATCGGTAATGGTTGATATTAACAAATTGCTGGTGCCAACACCTCCAACTTTGGAACGTGACTCAGCAGGAAACCCTATCCCTGACGGAAATGGTTATTACAAAATTTCGGCAGGAAAAAATCCTCGTGTAAGTGTTCCGGCAGGCATGATTCAATCTTTTGGTGATGCACCCGGAGGTTTTAAAGAAGAAATGCGCGAATTGACTTATTCTTTTGGTATGGAATACTGGTACAATAAAATGTTCTCGGTTCGTGCAGGTTATTTTAACGAGGCTGCCTCAAAAGGAAACCGCAAATATTTTACAATGGGCGCAGGTATCAGATACAATGTATTCGGTCTTGATTTTGCTTACCTTATCCCAACACAGCAGCGTCACCCGCTTGAAAACACGCTACGTTTCACTCTTACTTTCGATTTTGCAAATGTGAAAGCAAAGAAAAAAGAAGAAGGAAGTGCCGAGTAAAATCCGCACCGGTTTTGGTTTTGATGTCCACCAACTAAGAGAAGGACACCCTTTTTGGCTGGGCGGAATACAAATACCCCATACCCACGGAGCTTTTGGTCACAGCGATGCCGATGTGCTTATTCACGTTATCTGCGATGCACTTTTAGGCGCAGCCAACCTGCGCGATATTGGTTTTCATTTTCCGGATACATCGGGCGAGTTCAAAGGAATAGACAGCAAAATTTTACTGAAAAAAGTAACAGAACTTATCCGCGAAAAAGGATTTACAATCGGAAATATAGACAGCACCATTTGTTTACAACAGCCTAAAATAAATCCCTTCATTCCTGAAATGAAAACCACGCTGGCATTAGTGATGGGAATTAGTGAAGAAGATATTTCCATAAAAGCCACCACTACCGAAAAACTTGGTTATGTTGGTCGCGAAGAAGGTGTTTCGGCTTATTGTGTGGTATTGATTGAGAAAATGTCACCCCGAGCGTAGTCGAGGGGCTAAAATAATTTACACTTCGACTACGCTCAGTGTGACAAAAAAATGGCATGAAAAAACTGACTTTAACCATAGATTATTTAGAATACGACTCCATTGACGAACTCAATGCCGAAGACAAAAGCCTGATGCAGCAAGCGCATGAAGCTGCAACTACAGCGTATGCACCGTATTCAAATTTTAGTGTAGGCGCAGCGGTGCTACTTGAAAACGGAGTAGTAGTAAAAGGCAGTAACCAGGAAAATGCAGCCTACCCCACAGGGTTGTGTGCCGAGCGGGTTGCGGTGTTTGCAGCCTCATCGCACTATCCCGGAGTTCCAATAAAAACAATAGCTATCACAGCAAAATCATCGCATATAAAAGTTGAAAATCCTGTTGCTCCGTGCGGTTCTTGCCGCCAGGCCATCTCAGAATACGAAGTGCTTTATAATAAGCCCATCCGTTTTTTACTCATGGGCGAAACCGGAAAAGTGCTGGAACTGAAAAATGTGGAAAGCCTGCTGCCGTTGCGTTTTGAAGGTAAAAATATTATTCACTCACACTGACAGCCCCATCTCCTTATGGAGAGGGTTGGGGTGAGGCATTGATAAAAATCATACCCTTGATGGCATGGAAATTGCCAAAAACGCTCTACATTTAACCCCAAATTATAAACCAATGAAAACAAATAAATCAATTTTATTCTTAGCAATCATCAGTATTGCGGGAACAATTCTATTCGCTTCCTGCTTCAGGAATAAGAACAACGCAACGCTTGATGCAAACATTGAGCAGCATAACAAAGATGCCAACGAATATAAATCGGAACTTGACCAAACCGATAATGACATCAATAATGCGCTGAAAGATATTCCAACTTTCGGAAAAACAGATGATGCAACCAGTATTTTATCCAGTCCACTTTGCGGATGTACAATTGACTCAACCGACATTGCCAACAAAATTCTTTATTTCAATTTTGACGGTTTAACTCCATGTTTCTCTCCCTCGGTTACACGTTCCGGCCAGATTAAAGTGCAGCTTACCAGTGGTAATTATTGGAAAGACGCGGGTTCTGTTCTTACCGAAACATTTACTAATTACAAAATTACCCGATTGAGCGATAACAAAAGCATCATGTTCAACGGTGTAAAAACATTGGAAAACATCAACGGCAATGATTGGTGGGGCTTTGCGTTAAGCACCAGTTCATTTAAATACAGGGAGCGTGCATTTAATATAGATGTAACATTTGACAACAACCAGCAAGCCGTTTGGAATAGTGCAAGAACAACCGAATGGAGTTACAATACAGTTCCGGGAAGTCCCTCCATTAAACAAATTATTTTTGATGCTGATGGCGATACTTCGTTGAATGGCTTTAACACCGTTGATTCATGGGGAACTAATCGTTTCGGAAGCCCATTTACTACCTATTACAATACTTCAGTAAATTCAAATACCTATTGCGGCTTATGGCGCTTTAATTCAGGAGAGCTTGTGCATCATGTAGACAATACTGATTTCACGCTAACACTTGGTGTTGACCAGAATGGAAATCCATCTTCATTAAATTGCGCTTACGGATTTAAAGTGGAGTGGAGCAATGGCAACAATCATTATGATGTTGTGTTGAGCTACTAATTATTCACAACATAATTTTATTGAAAGAAGTCAGGTAAATTTGCCTGACTTCTTTTTTTTGCAATAATCCAATGGCAGACGATTCACTCATCATGTTCATTGACATGAACAGCTTTTTTGCTTCGTGCGAGCAGCAGGTAAATTATTATCTGCGCGGTCGTCCGGTTGCTGTTTGTGTGTATCCCGGAAAATACGGATGTGTAATAGCACCCAGTATTGAAGCAAAAAAATTTGGCGTAAAAACCGGTATGCGCCTGAACGAAGCCATACAACTTTGCCCTGAGCTGGTTCCGCTGGAAACCAATCCCACGCGCTACCGCGAGTATCACATCGGCATTATGAAAATCTTGCGAAGCTATTGCGAAGAGGTTTATCCAAAAAGCATTGACGAAGCAATGGTGGATTTAACAACGTACAAACATATTTACAAAAATCCGCTGGCACTGGCAAAAGAAGTAAAACAAAGAATACGAAAAGAAGTGGGTGACTGGCTTAAATGTTCCATAGGTCTTGCCCCCAACGCTTTTCTTGCAAAGCTTGCAACTGATTTGCAAAAACCTGATGGACTGGTTACTATTTTTCCTGAAAACATTGATGCCGTTTTATCAAAACTTCAGTTGACTGATTTGCCCGGAATTGCCGGAGGTTTATCGGCACAACTCATAAAAGCAGGAATAAAAACTCCGCTGGAATTACGCTATGCAACGGCTGACCAGTTGCGTGCTGCCTTGCACAGTGTTGTTGGAATTTACTGGCATCAGCGTTTGAATTTCAAAGAAGTGGATATTGATTTTCATGAATACAAAACCATGCAGGCCATGCGGCAGGTTTCGGCAGCGCAGCGACAAAATGTTCAAACGATGGAAAACCTTTTGGTCTCGTTGTGCATGATGCTGGAAAAACGAATGGTGGGACAAGGAGTTTATGCAAAAGACATAAGTGTGTTTATTAATTACGAAGAAAATAAAATGTGGAGCGACCGCATTCATGCGGGAAGCCCGGTGCAGGAAGGCACAAAAATATTAGACCTGATAAAAGTAAGGATGAAAAAATTCAGGGAAACGCATCATTCTGATTCGCTTATTAACACACATATTTCTGCTATGGGAGTAACTGTTTCTAAATTTGTTCCTGCCGATGCGCTGGTGCTTGATTTATTTGAAGACACTGTGAAACAGGATAAACTACGCCAAACCGTTTACAACGTGAAAGACAAATTCGGTTACGATAAACTGCTGAAAGCAATAGAACTGAATGACGATAGCATTATGAGTGATGTAATCGGTTTCGGTTCGGTGAAGGATATGTATGATAAAAGTGAGCCAAGTGTGTTGTAAAAAATATCATTCACACACCCTGTTGAAAAACACTTTTCCCTGTTAATTGTTCAAGTAAACTAAACTATATCTTTGCCACGTTTTTTAAAAAAATAAAATCAAAATAATGACTCAGGATTCTTTCTTTTACCGCCACACCGGACCCCGTAAAACCGACACCGATAAAATGCTTTCGGTAATTGGTGTTGATTCACTTGAAACGCTTATCAGCGAAACCATTCCGGCAGGCATACGCCTGAAAAAAGCGTTGAATTTACCCGCTCCAATGAGCGAGTATGATTATGCTGCGCACATTAATGAAGTAGGAGGAAAAAATAAAGTTTTTAAAACCTACATCGGACAAGGCTATTACAACACCATAATTCCTGCCGCTATCCGCAGAAACGTTTTGGAAAATCCGGGCTGGTATACTGCATACACACCTTATCAGGCAGAAATTGCGCAAGGAAGATTAGAAGCCTTGCTTAATTTCCAAACCATGGTTATTGATTTAACAGGTTTGCCTCTTGCCAATGCATCATTGCTGGATGAGGCCACAGCTGCGGCTGAAGCGATGATTATGTTTTACAACACCCGCGAAAAAGAGGTAATGCAGCGAAATGCAAAAGCGTTTTTTGTTTCTGCAAATACATTTCCGCAAACCATTGATGTGTTGCGTACACGCAGCAAACCGTTGGGAATTGAATTGATTGTTGGCGATGAAAATAATTTCAGTTTCAATGAAAATGTGTTTGGTGCTTTGTTGCAATATCCTGCCGCTGATGGTTCAGTAAATGATTACAAAACATTTACTGAGACTGCACATGCAAAAGGAATTAAAGTGGCAGTTGCTTCTGACTTATTAAGTTTGGTTTTGTTGACTCCTCCGGGTGAATGGGGCGCTGATGTGGTGCTTGGAAATAGCCAGCGTTTGGGCGTTCCCA
>CAMDBK010000040.1 GCA_945889235.1 Chitinophaga pinensis | reverse complement strand
ATTTCTTTAATTTCTTTTTCGCTGAAACCTAAATTGTACTCCAAACTTATGTTGGGTTCAACCCAGAATTTACAGATACGTTCCATATCGCTTTTTTTGTCGGTAACATGCACATGTCTTCTGTTTTCATTAATATCACTTGAGAATACAAAAAATATGTATTTGAAAAATATCAGCAACTTTCCCATCATGCAAATTTAATTAAAAAATAATTTCATTCCAGAAGGTCGGGATTTGCAATCCCGACGACTGAGAACAAGTATTTGCAATGCGTTATTTTTTCAGCTTCTTATATTTCACCGCAGGCTCTTTAGCAACAGCAATAGTTGAGTGCGATGTATAAGAAGAAATATCACGGTAAAGTAAAATGCTGTTATGCGGTGCGGTGTTTCTCTCATTGCGTGCATTAGTTACAATGCTTTCTACTTTTTCTGCTGCTTTATCATCCATCCATTCCGAGCCGCATTGATTGCAAACCATACCAGGCACCTGACGGATTACCACAACACCAAAACCCAAATCAACCGTAAAGGTTGTTTTGCCTTTTGTTTTTGTGCCACCGCACAAAGGGCATAAGTCGTTTTTATGTGTTTTCATTTCCTTGTTTTAAAATCCTTTTCAAAATGTTTTTCGTCAGGATGGTATGCAGTAATAATGTAGCAAATGTCGTTAATTTCATCAAAGGCTGCAACCACATGCAAGGGTGTTTTTTCAATCTTTCAAAAAATCAATGCACTTGGATAAGGTTTATCGTCAGGATAATTTTCAATCTCTTCTCCTTCAAGTAAAATTTCAAAAACCAACTTTCGCGATATTCCCTGTTCAAGCATTCGCTCCAACGAATGTTTGTTCCACTCCACACGTTTCGCGCTTACAGCCTTCCTTAACTTTAATAAATTCATAAATAAATCAAGCTATAATACTATATCATAATTATCAAATTCCACCACTAAGGTATAAAAATTCATAAAGTTGAAAACTCCCCAATTTTGTTTAAAACTGACTCAAACGAGGTAACTATTTGTTCCTATTATTGCAATCCCATTTTTCGGGAAATAAAACTAAACTTTAACGGAATTTATCCGCAAGGTCAAAAAAACCTTAATAAACTTGTCGACCCATGTTAACAGATGTAATGAAAGAAACCAGCGCTGAGACCGCCACACCAACACAACCTAAAACCACCGAAATGAAAAAATACACGTACGAAGAAGCCCTGAAAAGCTCGGTGGATTATTTCAAAGGCGATGAGCTGGCGGCACAGGTATGGTTAAATAAATATTCACTGAAAGATTCGTATGGTAATATCTATGAATTAAACCCCGACCACATGCACCGTAGAATGGCGCGTGAGATTGCGCGGGTGGAAGCAAAGTATCCGAAAGCCTACAGCGAAGACGAGATTTATCAGGTGCTGAAAAACTTTAAATACATTGTTCCGCAGGGCGGTCCAATGACCGGTATCGGAAATGATTTTCAGATTGTGTCTCTCTCCAATTGTTTTGTAATTGGTAATAACGGTGCGTCTGACTCCTATGGTTCTATTATGAAGATAGATCAGGAACAAGTGCAGCTCATGAAACGCAGAGGCGGTGTTGGTCACGACCTTACTAATCTGCGCCCAACCGGTGCGCCTGTGTTGAACAGTGCCTTAACATCAACAGGCGTTGTTCCTTTTATGGAACGTTATTCCAACTCAACCCGCGAAGTGGCGCAAGACGGAAGGCGTGGTGCTTTAATGTTGAGCATCTCCATCAAACATCCCGATGCCGAAAAATTTATTGATGCAAAAATGGACGGCACCAAAGTAACTGGTGCTAACGTGTCGGTAAAGATTGACGATGATTTTATGAAAGCGGCTATCAATAAAACGCCTTATGTGCAGCAGTTTCCGGTTGATTCAAAAACACCGAGAGTAAAACAGGAAATTGATGCAGCCGCCTTGTGGAATAAAATTGTTCACAACGCATGGAAATCAGCCGAGCCGGGAATTTTGTTCTGGGATACTGTTATCCGCGAATCAATTCCTGACTGTTATTCTGATTTGGGTTTCAAAACAGTTTCAACTAATCCGTGTGGTGAAATTCCGTTGTGTCCTTATGATAGTTGTCGCCTGATTGCACTCAACCTTTACAGTTATGTGGATGAGCCCTTCACCAAAGATGCGAAGTTCAACTACCCGCTTTTCAAACAACACACCCGCATGGCACAACGCATGATGGATGATATTATTGATCTGGAACTGGAAAAGATTGATGCCATCATTAATAAAATTGACAAAGACCCTGAAGAGATAGAAGTAAAAACAGTTGAATTAAATCTTTGGAAAAATATAAAAAAGAAATGCATTGAAGGCCGCAGAACAGGTGTTGGCGTTACTGCCGAAGGCGATATGCTGGCAGGATTGAATATTCAATATGGTTCAGATGAATCAATAAAAACCTGCGAGAAAGTTCACAAAACTTTAGCGCTGGAAGCCTACCGTTCAAGTGTTGATATGGCGCATGCACGCGGTGCTTTCCCTATCTATGATTCAGACAGGGAAAAAAATAATCCCATGATTCAGCGTATTAAACATGCCGACCCTTTGCTGTATGAAGATATGGTAAAATGGGGAAGAAGAAATATTGCGTTGCTTACCGTTGCGCCAACCGGCAGCGTAAGTTTAATGACACAAACTTCTTCAGGAATTGAGCCTGTATTTATGCCTGCTTATAAACGCAGACGCAAAGTAAATCCAAACGACAAAAATGTAACCGTAAGCTTTATTGATGGCGTTGGTGATTCGTGGGAAGAGTATTTTGTGTTTCACCACAAACTGATTGTGTGGTTACAGGTAAATGGCTACGATGTAGAGAAAGTAAAATTGCTGGACGATACCGAACTGAATAAACTGATTGAGAAATCACCTTTCCATAAAGCATCTGCCAACGATGTGGATTGGGTAAGCAAAGTAAAATTACAAGGCGCTGTTCAGAAATGGGTTGACCATTCTATAAGTGTTACGGTGAATGTTCCTAATAATGTAACCGAGGAATTAGTTGGACAAATTTATCAGACAGGCTGGGAAAGCGGATGCAAAGGAATTACAGTTTACCGTGATGGTTCGCGCAGCGGTGTATTGGTTAGCAAAGAAAAGAAAACCGAAAAGAAAGAGGAAGAATTACAGGATTCTATTATAGAATCAAAAGCACCAAAACGCCCTACTGTATTGGACGGTGAAATCGTTCGTTTCCAGAATAACCATGAGAAATGGATTGCCGTTGTAGGTTTGATGAACGGAAGACCTTACGAAATTTTTACTGGTAAAGCAGAAGAGTCATTTGTGCTTCCAAACTGGGTTGAAAAAGGCATCATCATGAAAGTGAAAAACGGCAACGGAAAAACCCGTTACGATTTTCGCTATACCGATAAAGATGGCTACAATACAACCATAGAAGGGCTGTCACGTTCATTCGATAAAGAATACTGGAACTATGCAAAATTGATTTCAGGAATTCTGCGCCACGGAATGCCATTGCCTTTTGTAGTGGATGTGGTGAACAACCTTAACCTGAATGACGAAACACTCACCACCTGGAAAAATGGTGTGGCACGTGCCTTAAAGAAATTTATTCCTGACGGAACAAAACCGGTAGAGAATATTTGTCCGAATTGCAGTCAGCCATCATTGGTTTATGAAGAAGGTTGTTTGAATTGCAAAAGTTGCGGACATAGTAAGTGTGGGTAGGATAACGTCATGCTGAACTTGTTTCAGCATCTCAACAATTAAGACCCTGAAACAAGTTCAGGGTGACGGAGGTTACTTCACCTTCACCCCTTCCGCCACACGGCTTTTGTGTTCTTCTTTTACTAAAATGCTTTTATCAATGAGCAGCGCAGCATTGCTTCCGTAAACGATGCTGTATTTTTTATCATCGTAGTTTACAATAGCCATGCGGCTTCCGCTGCTGTTAACACGGTCTAAGTAACCTAACAGGTAATTAGAGCCATTACCTGTATTGCTTTTTGCAGCAACAAAAGGAAGAAATTTATTCGCTCCTTTTTCAAAGCGAATCATCAGCGCATCGCTGGTGTTGGCTTCGGCAAACATGCCCGGGGTTTTGGGCTTGATAATTATTTCTTCTACGTTTCTTCCGTTTTCGAAACGCACTTTTCCTTCCGCAACTTTTATTTCTTCATCCTTTACTTCCCTCAATAATATAATAGCTTCAGAATTATAGAACTGAATTTTTTTCAGGTCAACACCTTTAGATTCTAATTTTTCTTTAGTGTCTTTGGTGAAGTAAACTTTTTGTGAGCACGAAGAAAGAGCAACAGCTATTACTACTAATAGAAAAGTGTTTTCCATACGGAATAGAAATTGGTTTTCTATCGCTTGGCAAGAACTGTGCCACTGGCTTACTTCATTTAATCACCTGTTCCCACGGTGGTAAAATGCTCTTCATCGCTTTCGGAAGTGGCCTCAACTTTTTCAGAAACAAAGTTACCCGCGTTATCAAATTTCAGGTGATGATACAAACCGTTGTGGTCAACATCAATAACATAAAATAGTGTTTTATTTTCTTCTTCTTTTACAATGCCAAAAACAACATCGCTGTTGAAATGCTTGTCGAGGTAGGTCCTTATTGCTTCAGGAACATTGTTCATTGGAACTGTTTTCCAGGTATATTTTATATTTTTTGCCATACTATTCTTCTTTGTTTTATTCAAAGGTAAGCCTTCTAGTCCTAGTTTTTCATTATATTATAACTATACCGAAAACTATTCATTGTTTTTATGGAATTAATAGAACAACAATTCGTTAATGAAACACAAATTAGAGCAACTAATATCTTGAATTTAGAACAAGTAGATAATACAGATTATATGGTTTTAAAAAATTAAAAATGATGAAATAGCTAAGAGGTGGCGAATTACAGAACCCCCATTGGCACCTTCACTCCCCTTTGTCCGTTACATTTCCGGGCATACTTAGAAGAAGCGCAGGAACCGGAAACAAAAGCGATGATTAGTAAAATTGCAATAAACTTTCGCATAGGAATAGTCTTTAGTAATCGAACGTATGTATCATTGATTTATTGTGCAGAAGAAAGAATTTTCTTTGCCAGCGGAAAAATAATTTTTTCCCATTCCGCATATTCTTTACCCGAAGGATGAAGCCCGTCAGATGAAACTAATGAAGCATCATTTTTCATTTGTTGTGAGATTTCAAAAATATCAGCAACCATTAATTTTTTTGCTACAGCTTCTTCTTTTATAATTTCATTGAACTCAGCCAAACCTTTGGTAATATCTCTTCCGCGACTGTATTTCGGACCTTCAGGTGTTGCAGAAAAATCAGGAATGGTAACCAATAAAAGATGTTGTTTGTTCTTCAACTCTTTCTGCATTTCAGAAATTATAAATCGAAGACTTTCACGAAATTTTTCTTTTGTAACATCCTGTACCCAATCATTTACGCCAATCAGTAATGTTGCAAAATCTGGTTTCGATTTACGGTAAACAGGCAATTCATTGTCAATCACCTGTTGTGTTGTCCAGCCTGTAACTGAAGGATTGCAGACAATTTGCAAATTAATATTTTCTTGTTTCAAATGTTCAACCAAAAGATTGGGCCAGCGTTCATTTTCTTTCACGCCCTCACCAATAGTATATGAATCACCAATGGCGGCATAGTATATTTTTTGTTGTGCAGATGCAGTCATTCCTGTAATTAATAAAGCCAGCGAAAGTAATTGAGAAACCTTTTTCTTCATTGAATATTAATTTGTTTTGAACTGAAAGTTTTCAAGTTTTATCAACAGGCACACTTATTGAACCTTAACGGAATAATTTTGACCCAAATTTTATTCATCATGAATATTTTCATAAACAACAGAATTGATTTTTTTATAAAATTCTTATGTGTCCTGATTCTTGCAATTGCTATTGCGCTGACTGCAAAGCCGCAGTCAGCAAAGGTAGTAAGTAACCGCAAATCATCATTGGTTCTAAAACCAGACTTGGCCTGCACCATAAATATTGACGGCAAAAAAGTGGCTGACTTGAAAGCCGACAGCAGCAAAAGTTTTGTTCTTGTATTTGGTGAACACACTATTGATGCTACTATGGTGGGCGGAAAAGAAAAGTGGACTCAGAAGATTACTATCGATAATCCTGAACGCAAACAGGTTGAAATTAATTTTCTTGGAAAGGATAAATTCATGACTTACCTGCGGTCAGGAAATGTGGACATGATGAAAGCAATTATGAAAAAGTTTCCGGAAGTACTAAATCCTGAAGGCGAAACTGACTGGGCGCCATTGATTATTGCCTTGCAGATGAATAAACCGGCTATTGCAAAACTTTTAATAGAAAATGGTGCAAGTGTAAATTCAGCAACCGAACCAACTCCGTTGTACACAGCAATTATGTCGGGAAATTCAGAAATTGCATTGATGCTTATTGAAAAAGGTGCGGCTATTCATTTTGCAAATGGTGATGGCTGGACAGCTCTTCATGCTGCGTCTTACCAGGGAAAAGAAGATATTGTAAAAGTATTGATTGAAAAAGGTGCGGTTGTAAATCTTATGACCAACACCGGTGACACACCACTCTCACTTGCCAACAAACAAGGAAAAACTTCTGTTGCTTTAATTTTGCAGGCAAATTCCGGTAAGGAATAATCTTATAAAAGCCATTTTGTCAGTTATCTTTGCTTGGCACAGCTATTGAGTTGCGGCTCGCCTGTCACCTCGAGCGTAGTCGAGAGGCTAACACTAAAAAACTAACCATGTCCGAAACAACAACAGAAAAAACCACCAAAGGAAAAATCAACGTCCAGACCGAGAACATTTTTCCCATCATTAAAAAATTCCTTTACAGCGACCACGAAATATTTTTGCGTGAATTGGTTTCCAATGCAGTAGATGCAGTTCAGAAACTGAAAACACTTGCACAGATTGGAAAATTCACTGAAGAAAATCCAACCTACTTAGTTGAAGTCATCCATGATGAGAAAGCCAAAACCATTACCATTAAAGACAATGGCATTGGAATGACTGAAGAGGAAGTTGAAAAATACATCAATCAGGTTGCATTTTCAGGCGCAGAAGAATTCCTGAAAAAATACAAAGACAAAGCGAAAGATAATTCTATCATCGGTCATTTTGGTTTGGGATTTTATTCTTCGTTTATGGTTTCTAAAAATGTGGAAATCATTACCAAGTCATACCTGAAAACCAAACCTGCTGTAAAGTGGGAATGTGACGGAAGCCCTGAATACACGCTGAGTAAGAGTGACCGCAAAGAGCGCGGAACAGAAATTGTTCTTCACCTCGCTGATGACTCATTAGAGTTTAACAGCAAGCATAAGATTGAAGAAATTTTAAATAAGTACTGTAAGTTTCTTCCTGTTTATATCAAGTTCGGAACAAAAGAAATTACTGAGAAAAAAGGTGAAGGTGAAAATGCAAAAGACGAAAAAATAACCGTTGATAACATTATCAATAACCCCACTCCTGCATGGACTAAAAAGCCTGTTGATTTAAAAGATGAGGATTACAATAAATTCTATCGCGAACTTTATCCTTACACATTTGAAGAACCGCTTTTCAATATTCATCTGAATGTTGATTACCCTTTCAACCTCACCGGCATACTGTATTTCCCGCGTTTGAAAAATAACATGGAAGTGCAGAAAAACAAAATTCAGTTGTACAGCAATCAGGTTTTTGTAACCGATTCGGTGGAAGGAATTGTTCCTGAATTTTTAACGCTGTTGCATGGTGTATTAGACTCACCTGATATTCCGCTGAATGTTTCGCGAAGCTATTTACAAAGCGACAGCAACGTGAAAAAAATCAGCAGTCACATCACTAAAAAAGTTGCGGATAAACTGGAAGATTTATTTAAAAAAGACCGTGCAGATTTTGAAAAAAAATGGGACGACATTCGTGTGTTTATTCAATACGGAATGCTGACCGATGAAAAGTTTTACGACCGCGCAGCAAAGTTTTATTTATTCAAAAACACGGAAGGAAAATGTTTCACGTTTGATGAGTATAAAGAACTTATCATGGCTGCGCAAAGTGATAAAGACAAAAACCTGATTTACCTTTATACCACTGATAAAACTGCGCAACACACGTTTGTTGCGTCAGCAAAGGACAGAGGTTATGATGTGCTGGAAATGGATGGACAATTAGACAGTCATTTCATCAATATTGTTGAACGAAAATTTGAAAACTCGCACTTCACACGTGTGGATGGCGATACGATTGATAAACTGATTAAGAAAGAGGAATCACAGGTTTCTAAATTGAGCAAAGAACAAGAAGAAGCATTGAAACCAGTTTTTGAAGCACAGGTTACTAAAGAAAAATTTACTGTGATATTCGAAAGCCTGAGTGAAAAAGACAATCCGATTATCATTACTCAAAATGAGTTCATGCGCAGGATGATGGAGATGCAGAAAATGCAGCCGGGCGGAATGATGGGTCACATGCCTGAGATGTATAATCTGGTTGTGAATTCCAATCACCCGCTGGTTTCAAAAATTCTGGAAGAAAAAAATGAACAGAAGAAAAACCAAACAGCAAAACAGTTGGCTGATTTGGCTTTGCTTTCTCAAAATTTATTAAAAGGTGAGGAGTTGGCAGCGTTTATTAAACGTTCGCTGGAGATAATTAAGTAAAAAAATAGCCCCGCTCTTTAGGGTGGGGACTAATATGTTATATGAATACTGGGAAGGGCTTTAGCCCTTTTCTTTTAAAATGAACCCGCTGAAAGCATAACAAGTGTGCAGCCTTCCACAACCTCAATTCCTTTATCTTCTGCCATTTTCTCTAACTCCGCATTTTCTGTCCCCGGATTAAAGATGATGCGTTTGGGTTTCAGTGATAAGATGTAATCGTAATACTGAACCTGATTTTTTGGATTCAGATACAAGGTAACGGTATCAATATTTTCAAGGACGGGTTGTCCTGTTTGTATTTTTAATCCAAGAACTTCAGCTTCTCTTTGTCCAACCGGAACAACTTCGTGTTTATACCTCAATAGCTTCTCCACTGCCAGATAGGCGTATCGCGCAGGGTTATCGGTTGCTCCAAGCACTAATGTTTTTTTCATCGCAATACTATAACAGCAGATAAACTAAAATGTTTTGTCTTTCTTAGTTGCCAAATTTCGTATTTTTCGCAACATCGTTTTTATAATCATGTCAGAACTGAAACACACCGAAGCTTTTGACCTTGCTTTCAGGTTTGTAACCGAAACCAACCTGAATATTTTCCTCACGGGAAAAGCAGGAACGGGGAAGACTACCTTTCTGAAATACCTGCGCCAGCATAGCTTTAAGAAAATGGTGGTGGCTGCGCCCACAGGCGTTGCGGCTATCAATGCCGGTGGCGTTACGCTGCATTCATTGTTTCAATTGCCCTTTGCTCCGTTTGTTCCTTCTAAGGATTCCAGTGACGGAATAAACAGTCATTCACTGCTTTCTCAAATCCGCTACAACAAAGAAAAGCTTAACCTCTTCCGCAACCTCGAACTGTTGGTAATTGACGAAACCAGCATGGTGGCATCCCACACCGTTGATGCCATTGACGCGATTTTACGAAGCGTGAGAAGAAGAAGCCAGTTGCCCTTTGGCGGTGTGCAGGTCTTGTTCATAGGTGATTTGCATCAGCTTCCTCCCGTGGTGAAAAACCATGAATGGGATTTCCTCAAAAACTATTATCCCTCTATCTTTTTCTTCGACAGCATTGTCTTGCGTGAGCATGTTCCGGTGATGGTGGAACTGAAAGAAATCTTCCGCCAACAGGACAATACCTTTATTGATGTGCTCAACGGAATCAGAAACAACAATCTTTCACAGGCAAACTTTGAGTTGCTGAATTCACGCCTCAAAAGAAACTTTGTTCCCGCTGATGACGAAGGTTACATCACGCTCACGACACACAACAATCAGGCAGATACCATCAATAAAAAGAAATTAGATACGCTGAAAGAGCGCCCAAAAATATACGAAGCAAAAATCTACCGCGATTTCCCCGAACATATTTTCCCTGCTGAAAGTGAACTGGAATTAAAAGTAGGAGCACAGGTAATGTTTCTGAAGAATGATGTGGAGGACAAGAAATACTACAACGGAAAAATAGGAACGGTTACCTCGCTAACTGATAACGGAATTAAAGTGCGTTGCAAAGGTGAGCACTACGATATTGATGTAAAGAAATACGAATGGAAAAACACAAACTACTCGCTTAACCCCGATACGCGTGAGATTGTAGAAAATGAACTCGGCAGCTTTGAACAATATCCGTTGCGCCTGGCCTGGGCAATTACCATTCACAAAAGTCAGGGACTGACCTTTGATAAATTAGTGATTGATGCAGAAAACGCTTTTGCAAACGGACAGGTGTATGTTGCGCTAAGTCGCTGCACTACGCTGGAAGGTTTGGTGCTGACTTCTTCCGTTAATCAAAGTTTCCTCGGTGCGCATCAAAGCTTAAAAGAGTGGCAGGGCAAAAATCAGGACGATAAAATTCTGCCGCAGAAGTTTAATGAAGCGCGTGAGAAATATATCCTGCACGAGTTGCAAAATATCTTTGCCTTCTACCGCTGGTATTATGAGTTAAAGGATTTCCATGAAGAGCTGACAGAACATCAGGAAGAATTACCATCATCAACTACTGCTTGGTTTAAAGACTTAATTGAAATTCAGGAAAAGCTACAAGGTGTAGCAGATAAATTTAAAGAACAGATAACCGCTCTTTCAAACAACAATCCCAATGCCGAAGGAAATGAGGCATTACAGAAAAGAATAAAGGATGCCGCCAATTATTTTTCTGCTGAGATACAGAAATGGAAAGAGAAGTTTTACAAGCATCCGCTCTCAACCGACAAGAAAAAAGTAGCACGTGATATTGATGCTTCGCTAACTGAAGTCGCGTTTATCCTTCACGAAATCCTTCATCGTATTAATCACTGCAAGGATCGTTTTAACCTGAACGAGTATTTGAAGGTTGGTAAAAAAGTAGAAACAGCGGCAGACAAAATCCAAAGTTCGTATGCACAAAATCAGGAACAGGAAGTTGCTGTTGACGGCACTTCAAACGAAGAATTATACAGCAGACTTGCAGGCTTGCGTAAGCAGATAGTTGGCAAAACAAATCTTCCGCTTTACATGGTGTTCAGTAGTCAGGCAATCCAGAATATATGCACGTACTTACCGCAAAACAAAGAAGCGCTTATAAAGATAAAAGGGTTTGGTAAAGTTAAAGTCGCGCAGTACGGTGATGAGGTAATACAACTTGTGCGTGACTACTGTGAGGAATATAATCTGCAACCCAAAGAGATTTTTCCTCCGAAACGCGAGCGCAAACCAAAAGAACAAAAGACACCAACGGTTGATGAGACAGTAAGTCATTTCAAAAATGGTAAGAGCATAGCCGACATTGCAACAGAAAGAAAACTAACAGTCGGAACTATTGAAGGGCATCTAGCGCAAGCAATAAAACTGGGCGCTATTGAGATTGAACAATTAATTCCTATGGACGAAGTGAAGGAACTGGCTCAACATTTTCCTGCTGTTATTGAGCAGGAATACGCTCAACTGAATGCTGTCAGAGAAAAACTTCCTGCAGCTGTTTCTTTCGGCAAGCTGAAAATGGTTTTAGCCTGGATACAGAAGACGGATAAAAATTAGGCTTCTCGACTACGCTCGAAGTGACAACCAATCTGTCACTTCGAGCGTAGTCGAGAAGCTATACAAATTATTTTAGATTGGGGTCTGCGAGTGCTTTAGTAGCCTTCTCATTAGCAGGGTCAAGCTCCTGAACTTTCTTCCAGTTTTCCTTTGCCTTCGGATAATCCTTTGCTACCATATAGTAGTAACCCAAATAAGAATAAGCCTCAATAAGGTCTTTCTTGTTTTTCTCCACATCGGCAGAACCTACCTCAATCACTTTTTCATAAAATGGTTTTGCAAGTCCCAGCTTTGTATCTAAATCAGCCTGCGATTTGCAACGGGCTCTGTAAGAATAACCATATATTGAAGTTGGCTGAACACGGATAAGTTTAGCAAATACGGTATCTGCTTTTGTAAAATCTTTAAGATTATAATAGCATTGTCCAAGCTTTAAATAATCATTAGGTGAAGCCTTTGCAGTATCCAGCGCAATCTTTTTATCATAATAAATAATCGCTTTCGGGTAATTCTTCTGCTTCATCAGAAACGCTGCCATATCAGAGTACAAATCAGTTCTTGTTGAATCCATTTCCAGCACCTTCTGCAGATTATCCACTCCAAGCGAGTCATTATTCTTTATCTGATTTTTACCAAGGTATTCATAGTCCGAAGCAAGGAAAGGTTTTCCGGCTGCCATCGCTTTTTGAAAATATTTGTTCATGTACAATAGTCCGTTTGCATAATCACCTGTTTCATAATAGCTGTAACCCAACACACGATAAATATTAATGTACGTAGTATCTCTGCTCAAAACTTTAGGCCCTTCTTCACAAACTGATTTATAATGTTTTGAAACGAATTCAAATTCACAAAACCTTACCTGCGCACTCAGGTCAGGATTAAGAGCAATATATTTTTTGTAATCGAGGGCAGCTTTCTCTGATTGCCCTGCACGGAAACGCAATTCAGCACGCTCACGGAATGCAGGAGCAAACGATGAATCAATTTCAATGGCTTTATTGTAATAGTCAAGAGCAAGGGTGTAGTTCTTTGCGCGGCTGTATAGTTTTCCTTCGCGAAGAATTGCTTTGGTAAACTTTTTATCAAGCCCCAATGCTTTTTCATAGTTAACGATGGCATTGTTTCCATCGTTCTGCTCTAAATAAGCATCACCAATCAACATAAAGACAACAGGGTTTTTAGGCTCCAGCTTTGCGGCCTGATTTAATAAAGTAATTGCTTCAGCAATGTTTTTCTTTTCAGAGTTGATATACACTTCTGCTATTTCCATCATCACTTCAGCGCTTTTGTTTTGCGAAAGTGTTTTTGCTTTGGTGAAGTTTTCAGTTGCTCCGGCAGCATTTCCGTTGATGTATTCAATCTTTCCAAGTCCTATGTAGTTGATTGGGCTGTTTGCATTTAAGCTAACACCTTTTTGGTACATAGCTTTTGCCTGTGCAGCATTATCATTCTGAAAATAATTTTCACCATAATAATAATAAACGCTGCTGTTGGTTGGCTCGGCAATAATCAATTGTTCAAACGCTTTTGCGGCACTTTCAAACTGTTCATTTTCTGTCAGACGCTTTGCATCATTCAATGTTTGTCCATAAGCAATCCCGGAGAATAATAGTCCGGCAGCAATCATCAGGTTCACGTTTTTCATTGTATTCATCGTATTTATAGTCTCATTAATTTATTTCAATCATTCTAACGGGTGCAATTGCTGGTACCAATCCCATCTTCAAAATTATCAATTGTCCTTTTGTTCCGGCAACAAAGGAAACAAAACCCTTGCCAAGTCCTGCGCGGGTTTGCCGGTTAATCATATAAACATCCCTGCAAAAAGGATAATCCTTGGTTTTGATATAGGCCTGATAAGGTTTGTAAAACCTTTCAGAATCACCTTCTTTACTGATACCAACCACTTTTACTTTTTTAAGAAAACCAATACTGGTGCTATCGTCTTTGTCACTTATCCAGTTTACGCTGAGTACGCCTAACGCCCCTTTGTTTTTGCTTACATAATCTACAACTTCTGTATTTGAATTTACAGCAAAAGCATTTGCAGGAAGCTTTGCCTCCTTTGAAAACTCTGCAATGTAACGCGCATTTGCAGAATTAGGATTGTCAAATATGATATTGAGTTTTAATGCTTCCGATTTTGGATTTACCTGTTTCCAAGTTGTGTCTGTTCCGTTCAGTATTTTTGAAATCTGCTCGAAAAGTAAATTGGTGTCAGGATTTTCATTGTTCACAACAAAAGCAATTGCATCTTCCGCAATCTTTGTTTCTATCGGGTACAAATTCTCTGTTTTGAATGATTGTTTTTCACTTTCATTCAATGCTCTGTTCATTACAACTACTTTAACAGAATCATCCATCAGCGCTTTCAACGCATCTGTTTCCGGAAGAAAACGTGCATTCACTTTTGCATTTTGGTAAAGCGATTGAAAGGTATAAATTTCCGTATCAAACAACAATGAATATGATTCGTCAATTGCAATATTTACTTCACCTGAGGTTGGTGTGTCGGTTGGTTCAGCTTTTTTGCCTGAGCGGTCGCAGGAATAAAATCCAAGAGCAAACAGGACAAATACTAGTAAAAAAGTATAGCTTGTTTTAATCCTCATTTTGTTCTTTGCTCTTTTTAATTTTCTGAAAGATAATGATACTTCTGAAAACAGAATAACCCAGAAAAATTCCGCCAACTAATTTACGGTTATCCGGAAGTATGTTTATCAAAAAATCGGTGAAAAGAAAAGTAATCCCGATGCCTGCATAAATCAACGTCATCAGAATATTAAAGTAGGTGAGGGGCGGCAGTTTCACGTATGTTTACTTTTCTTTTAAAAACAGCGAGACGAAAAACATGTTAGATAAATCAACATATTTTTCGTCTCGGTATAAGTCTCAGCAAATTCTATCTCAACTCAAATTTCATGGGCATGTAAAACTGCACTTGTACTTCTTTTCCGTTTTGTTTTCCTGCAGTCCATTTCGGCATCATTTTCACAACGCGCAATGCTTCTTTCTCTAATCCGGGACCACCGGGAACTCCACGCATTACTTTCACATCATTGATGTTTCCTGCTTTATCCACAATAAAAGAAACATAAACCGTTCCTTCAATTCCGTTCTCCTTTTCCATCATCGGATACTTGGTATTCTTCTGAATAAATTTCAGTCGTTCTTCTTCTCCTCCCGGAAAGCCTGGCATTTGCTCAACGAAAGTAAAAATCTCGTCTTTCACTTCTTCTACAACAGCGTTTCCGTTCCCTTCATCAGGAATAATAATTTCATCATCATCTCCATTTCCTTCCTGTGTTACTGTAGCTATTTGTGTTTCCACTTCCTGAATGGGCGGTGGTGGCTCATCAATAACAGGCTCATCAACAACCACAGGAGCCACAAATTGTACCGTTTCCATAACCGGTGGCGGTGGTGGTGG
>CAMDBK010000039.1 GCA_945889235.1 Chitinophaga pinensis | reverse complement strand
GGATACAAACCCTTTAACAGCGGAGCAAAAACAGCACGGGTAAATGCAGTAAAAGTATTAGGCGAAACCCTTGCACCCTTTGCAATGGCAAACCCTGCTATACTTATCATTAAAAACGATGTAGATTTGTTTTACACCACCCTTGACACTGCCCGCGATACGCAGGAAGGAGCCAAAGGCGGCACCAAACAAAAGAGCGAAGAGGTAGAGAGCAAGCGGGTACTGGTTATGACCGAAGAATACCGCGACCTGGGCTTCCTCATCAACAAAGGAGCTGAAGACCCCGACCGCATAGCACCCTTCTTTGAGCTGCAGGTGCTGCGCGACCACAATCAGGTACTCTTTACCGGAACACTGGATGCTAACGAAAACGAACCTGTATTGGTACACAGCTTTGTAGCCGATGATGAACTGGAGTTTGAAATAACCACCACCGAAACCGTGCCTGCCAGCACACAGGTAGCCTTTTACCTTGCTACCACCGCAGGCGGAATCGACAGCACACCAGTGTTTGTTGGTGTAAATCAGGCAAAACTTAAAATACAGGCTTCTGCCTTTGGCATCAGCGATTATGGCACACACCGCTTTTTAACGGCAGTGAACCTGAGTACGCATGAACTGCATTATAAAGTGGAGTTGTTGTAAGCAAGCATTTATAACAACAAAAAACCGCTTCAAGAGATTGGGGCGGTTTTTTTGTTATTAGTTGATAAGTGATTAACTATTTAATTTCTTCTTTAGTTAAATCTGTGGTGAAGTCAAATTTTTTTTTTGCTACATTGTAAAATACGCTTGCAACTGGCTTAAGATAGCCAAGGCCATCCCTGTTGGGCAACATATCTACTATTAAATCAAAATGAGGTACAGTAGTAGTAGTAGAGTTAAAAACATCAGTATTGAAAGCTAATTTTTTAGTGGTATAACCGCCCTTGTTAATTTCAATCAGGTATTTTGAATTCAGGTCAAGATGAAAACTGAATTCGCCATTTTTCTTACTGGTAATCCGTTGCACTTCCTCATACCTGCCAAGTTTCTCTGAATCATGATAGAGAATTACTTCTACACTTTTCATGCGCTCATTCCCCTCTTGTACTCTTACGCGAACATTAAGTTTTCCTTCAATATCCTTAACGGGAGTTGCAAATCCACCCTGAGCAAAACCTTGTTGCAAGCATACTAAGCAGAGAAGAAGGATTGCTGGTAATACCTTTCTTGGTTTCATAAATGTAATGTTTGGAAAATTAGTTGTAGCACAATAATAAGAAATAAAAGATGCTGAAACAAATTCGGCATGAAACCCAGCAAAGTACAATTTTCAATTGCACTTGTAACACAAAACCTCACTGCTGATTATTCTTTAAATCATTGCAATAATTCTCATTATTGGTATCATGCAAACCAAATTCAGAGGCGCGGTGCCAGTCGTTACAGGCACCTTCTTTATCATTCAGTTTATAGCGGCAATTACCACGGTTCATGTATGCCTGAGCATAGTTGGGGTTTACTAATATAGCACGGTTGTAATCCTGTAAGGCTCCTTCAAGGTCATTGATTTTTGTTTTGCAAACCGCACAGTTATAATGTGATTCTTCATCATCGGGGTTCAATTTTACAGCTATGCTGAAATCCGTTACAGCAGCGGTATATTCATTGAGTTTATACCTTGCCATGCCGCGGTTAAAGTAGGCTTCCTGCAACTGAGGGTTATATTCAAGTGCTTTGTTATAATTAGTAATTGCCTCTTTATAATCACCGTTTCCTGAGAGAAATATTCCACGGTTATAATGGTAAGCAGCGGTTTGCGCGGCAAGCGGCAAACTGAATAGTGTTACAGAAATCAGGCTGAGGAAGATATTTCTCATTTACTCGTGTAGAAAGCAATACAAATCTACTACTGATATCACAGCAATCCTTAACTATTCGATGAAAAAAGGTTAATAGATAATGAGGACTGATTTAGTTAAGATTAACGCTACTCCAGCTTCATTTGCCCCTCCTCTTTACGCGCCTTTCTGCGCTGGTAAGGGAAGAAATCAATTACCTGACCGGTGGTGTGAAGCTGCTGCATTTTTTTCCAGAAGTCAACCGAGAAAAGGTCTTTGTGGGCTTTCAGAAAAGGCTCACGCAACTCACCACCGGGCAACATAAAGGCACGAAACTCCTCAGGAAAAATATCGTGCGCATCAACGGTAAACCATGTTTCGGATGAGTATTCTTCTTCATGGCTGCGGGGTTCAGGCTTGTTGCGGAAATTACATTCGGTAAGAAAACACAACTCATCGTAATCATAAAACACCACGCGCCCGTGGCGGGTTACTCCAAAGTTTTTCATCAGCAAATCACCTGGGAAAATATTAGCGGCAGCCAGTTCTTTAATGGCGTTGCCATAATCAATGGCAGCTTTTTTTGCTTTTTCTTTTTCTACATTGCCTAAGTAAATGTTCAGCGGAATCATTCTGCGCTCGGTAAAAAGCTGGCGGATAATTACTTTGTCATCTTCCACATACACCGCTTCGGAACACAGTTCCAGCAACTCATTCAGCACTTCATCTTCAAAACGTTTTTTATCAAACTTCAGGTATTCAAACTCCTGCGGGTCGGCCATGCGCCCTACCCTGTCGTGCATAAACACAAAGCGATACGTATCCACCACCTGCTTGCGGGTTACCATTTTTGGCGGCTTGAACACATCTTTAATAACCTTGAAAACCATGTTGTAGGTAGGCAATGTAAATACCGACATCACCATGCCTTTGATGCCCGGTGCCACAATAAATTTCTCGTCTGTCTTCTCAAGGTGCTGGTAGATCTCTTTGTATAACACTGTTTTCGCGTGGCGGTTATAACCGATGGAACTGTATAACTCCGACACTGCTTTTTGCGGCATCAGCGGGCGCAGAAAGTGAATTAGTTCAGACGGATTTTCAGCCTCCACAAAAAAGTATGAACGTGTAAAACTGAACACAATGCTTATCTCGTCCTGCGTTAATAATACGTTATCAACTTCCACTCCCCGCTCGTCATGCACCAGCGGAATTACCACCGGGATTAATTTGTTGCCTTTAATAATTCTGCCAACTAAATAAGCGCCTTTGTTGCGGTAAAAAACCGAGCGAAGCATATCAACCCTGTCAAAAGAAATCTTTACAAACGCCTTGCGCACCGCCTTTGTAAAGCGTTCGGTCATGTAAGCAATGTCGGCTTCAAAGTCGGCAAACTTGAAGTTAAAATTGTACGATACAATTATTCTGCGCACCACAATTTCAATACTGTCACTTCCCAAAAAAAATGAATTGTAGATGGGGTAAGCCGGATTTACAAAAATCACATCGCGGTCAAAGTCAATGAACTCAATATCTTCACTGATACCTGCCGAAATAAAAATCTTGCGCAACACGGAATTGAAGAACGTTTCTACAATTGGTCCGTCATAACGATTGGCAACTAATTTAGAAAATTCTTTTTTCAGTTCGGCCCATGTTGCATGGTCATTAATTTTATCGCTTAATAGTTCGCGGGTACGTTCAACGGATGCGGTTACATAGTTTTTATAATGGTCAAGCCGCTCCATGCTGTCGCTCTGTATCGCCTGCCAGTCGCGGAACTCAAAACGCAGCGCAGCATGGTGAGTCATAATCTTAAACTCAACATGAAATTTATCAAAGCTGTCGCGAATGTCGGCTGCCGCTGTTCTGATTATATCCTGCATTGGGGCAAAGATATGCAAATGAGATTCGAACCAGAAGCTTAAAACTATACTAAACAACTATTGTATATTTTTTTATGTTTGTGTTATAATTATAACTCATGAATAAAAAAATATCCACTCTGATTTGCTGCTGCATTGCTGTTTTATCAGCACATTCTCAAACACCAAACTGGTCAGATAATGTTGCTAAAATATTTTATGCCAACTGCACTCCTTGCCATCGTCCTGGCGGTATAGGAAGTTTTTCATTAATGACTTATCAGGATGCATTTCCTATGGCTTCAAGCATAGATAATTATGTTTCTAATAGCATAATGCCACCCTGGACTGCGAATCCCGATTACAAGCATTTTGTTCACGAACGTGTATTGTCTCAAACTGACATTGATGCTATTCATCAATGGGTTGTTAATGGCGCACCATCCGGAGATTTAAGATTTGCTCCGCCAGCACCAACCTATTCAAACACTACGCAATTAGGAACAGTTAATTTGTCGTTGCGCATTCCTGATTATACAGTAAGCAGCAATAATGACGTATATCATAATTTTGTTCTTCCAAGCGGGTTATCACAATTAAATTACGCTACAGCTGTCGAAATCATACCAGGTAACAGTGGGATTGTACACCATGTTCTTGTTTTTTCTGATTCAACAAATAACGCAATTAATCCCAACAGTGCCGGTGGTACAGGCTCAACTGCTTCTAAGCTTATTTATGTTTATGCGCCAGGAGGGCAGCCTTATTTTACTCCTGTAGGCACCGGATTAAGATTACCCGCCAATACCCGCATCATTCTTCAAATACATTATGCGCCAGGAAACCAGGGACAGTTAGACAGCACACGAATAAATTTTAAAACTACAACTACAACACAGCGCTCAATCAGCGTTTATCCTATACTTAATCATTTAACATCGCTTACAAACGGACCATTAAGCATTCCATCAAACCAGACCAGAACATTTAATGAACAAGCTACAATCCCCGGAAACTGGACATTTTTAACTGCTTTTCCTCACATGCACTTGATTGGAAAAAGCATTCATTCATATGCTCTGAACACAAATACCAACGATACCATACGATTTGTTAAAATACCGGAATGGAGTTTTCATTGGCAAACCAATTATGTTTTTCCAAATGCTGTAAAAGTTCCAAACGGCTATTCTTTAAAGGCAACGGCTTTTTATGATAACACCACTAATAACCCCGACAATCCTTCATCTCCGCCTCAAAACGTTTCAGCAGGTGAAAATACGACAGACGAAATGATGATGGTATTTTTTTCCTATATGCCTTATCAAAACGGTGACGAAAACCTGATTATTGATAAACGAATATTGCCACTTGGCGCAACCACTTTTTGTCAGGGTCAAAGTGTTGATTTGAAAACTATATCGGGTAATGGTTATAGTTATCAATGGTATAAAAACGGAACAATCATTGGCGGAGCAACAACGTATTTATACAATGTAACCCAGGCGGGAAGCTATACGGTTTCCATTACGTTAGGACCTAATAACGCTGTGTCGGACCCAATGGTGGTAACCGTAAACAGCAACCCAACGGCAAGCATTAACCTGCCGGGAACTACTGAAATTCCTTATGGAGGAAGCATTACATTAAATGCAGTTACCGGCAACGGCTATACCTACCAATGGTATAAAGATGATGTTTTGATTTCGGGAGAGACAGCCTCTTCGTATGATGCAACAACTGCCGGTTCGTACACTGTAGAAGTATATAACGGCTGCTATGCGGTTTCTTCTCCTGTGGTGTTAACAGAACAATTAACCTACGGTGTTGCCACTTCAGCCAGCCCTATTGCAGGAGGCACCACAACAGGCGCAGGAACTTACGGAAACGGCACAAGTGTTAGCGTTACCGCAACAGCAAACAACGGTTATACATTTAATAACTGGACTGAAAACGGAAATGCTGTAAGCAACAATGTAACTTACACATTCACACTTTCAGCGCCAGTTTCATTGGTTGCAAACTTTGACCAGACGGTTGGCATCAGTGATTCCGATAGCTATCTGGACGGCATCAGTATTTTCCCAAATCCTGCACAGGGAGTGGTAAACATTGCATGCGACAGGCAACTTGACTTAAGTGTGTTTAACACTTCTGGGCAACTTGTTTTAGCTGCTCAACTGAATAAAGCTGTTAACCGTATTGAGTTGAAAGAACCTGGAGTGTATCTGCTGCAGTTGAAAGACAAGAGCGGTAAAAAGATGAGCAGACGCGTGGTAATACAGCAGTAATATTGAAGATATATTATACAAGCAACAGGCTACTCTTTCAAATATTCCGTAAGCACATAATCACCACTTTGGTGAACGACCTTGCCTAATTCAGAAGCATACTTACAGGTTGAAACATCATCAATCCGGTAATCAATACTGTATTTATTGCTTTTGTAATTACGTGTAAGATACAGTTCAGCCGCCTGTTTACGGATATCGTTGCGGTCAGCGTTTTCAATGCTAACACCGTACACTTCTTTAAATCGTTCGTACCATGGCAGCATATAAAACGGCTCATGAATGATAGCCTGATACTCTACCACCTGTGAACGTTTGGCTTCGCAAATCAGTGACGTATTTTCGGTGCTGCACAGAACAACTGCATCTTTCGGAAGGTTTTGTTCCATCCACTGGTGCAGCAGTGTTAAGTCAGACTTTTTGTAATTGCCAACCTGGTATCGGGTTTGCAGCTTTGCAAGTGGGAGCATGTTGGAATTGAGCAGGAGAAAAAAGAGGAAAAAGCTTGCACAAATCAGTGAAAGAGGTTTACAGCAAAGACGCAAAGGCGCTAAGAAATAGCGTGGAATAAAACCTTCGCGGCTTTGCGTCTTTGCGGTAAAAAGCTCACCAACAAACACAGCCACAGCAATGCAAGCCATTGCGTTAAGCCATACCGTTGCCTTAAACCATTGCAATTTTCCGACAGAGAGAACACCTGCTTTTTCAAGCAATATCCAGTATAACAACATACCTGTAATGATAATTGCAGAAAAAAAATAAAGCACTTTTTTGTTGCGGATATCAGTAAACCTGATGGCAGCAATAGCGGCAATAACCAGTACAGAAAGTTTTATATAATCACGAACAGGAAACAGTGATGGAAGGTAATGAAGGTGGTTACGAAAACGGTACAAAACTTCATAATAAAGTTGCTGGTTGTAATCAGTATGAATAAAAAACTGCCTGTATAGTATAGGCACCAGCATAGGCGCGGCAGCAAGAAAATAAACTGCTACCGCAATCATAATCTTAATCAGCCCGATATACTTGATGCGAAAAAACATAACCGGAACTAAAACCAAAAACACCTGCAACGTAACCAATGGCTGAAACAATGTTCCCAATCCTAACAATAGAAAAGAAAGATTATACTTTGTTTCGAGACAGAGGTGGATGGCAGCAATAGCAAACACAGCAGACAAGGTTCCCGGTATCATGGAATTGCTTTGTATCTGATTTCCACCTACCGTAAAACTGAAGAACAAAAAGAAAGCAAACAACGGTGAAAGAAGCGCGGCAAGTTTGCTTTCGGTAAAGTGTTGCGTAATTTTAATGAAGTAATAAATACTCAGAAAAAGTGAAAGAACGGTAAGCGTAAAACAAACGGCAGCAACCGAAGTAAAGTACGACAAGCCATAAATAAAATACACAAAATAAAATCGTACGGTAAACGCTTTGTGGTATTCCTGCATGAAGAAATCAGTGGAATAAAGCGAAGGATCGAGCAACTGATAAACCTGCGGCAAACACTCGGCCTGATCCCAGGAATTAAAGGTGTAGCCTTTAATAAAAAGAAAAAACAAGGCAAGAAAAAAAGAATATGATAGAACCTCTTTAGTCTTCAGTGGCGACATACAATTATGGGGTATCGGATATTTTTACCCCGGTAATATTTTCATACTGTCCACCACCTAATCCGCCATTCATATAACTTGAAAAAATACTGTCGTTGCGGAAGTAAAGACCATAGTGGTAGGCATAATAACTGTCTGTTGAATCAAGCCAGATTTCGCGCCCCAGAAACGATATGGTGGTATCACTGCTGCCATTAAAAACCGAAAAAATGGTGTCGTAAGTATAAGAACACGAACCGAGGGCTCCATAACAATTGATGTTTTCAATGCAATGGTATTTGCCAACATAAACTGCCCTGAAATCAGTTGGACCATCATCATTGGTTTCTTTCTCGCACGAAAGAAGTGTGAGCGAAAGGCAGAATAAAAGAGGAAGAATAAATTTCATTTTGTGCTATTTGTTATACAACAAATTTATACTTTTTATTTCTGATGCCGCAGTAACGGTGCTGACTAATGAAGTATTCATATAATTATAAAACCTTAACGAACTTGCCTGTGACAACACAACAACATTGTTAAGCGCATCGTATTTCAGTGATGACGCTGAAACAGCGGGCAGGTAATCCGTTAAACTGTTTGGGTTGTAGGTATATTTACTTACACCGTTTTCAAGACCCAGCAAAAATGTATTGTCATCAATACGTTCTGCCGACAAAACTTTTTCTGCCGGCAGTGGGTGCGGCTCCCAGAAACTGTTGGTACTGATAACATAGTCTTTCATGTAGCCCTGCGTTCCGTTGTTTCCATAAACAAAAACATTATCGTCATTGCGTTTGCAGAACGCTACAACCTCCATGTCAAGCGGAATAGTTTGAATTATTACACCGCTGGATGCATTGTACACAACCATTCTGCGGTTTGTTGTACCGGTCTGCAATTGTTCCGAGAAAAGAAAATTTCCCGTCTTGAATAGTTTAAAACACCGGTAACCGTTTTCAAAAATCTGTTGCTTTAGGTTTCCGTTTTTATCAAATGTTTTTATAATTCCGTCATAATAAGAGATGTAAATACTTCCATCATCTTCAAAAACATCACTGAAGAAAGTTGCACCGGGAAGCGGTGTGGCTGCTATGTTCCAGAGTTCTGAATTGTTCAGCATTTCAATTGCGCGGAACGAACCTGTTTCACTTCCTGCCATGTAAAATGCCTGATTTTTTGTACTGATTGCCGATGAAGAAAAATCACCATCAACACTTGCAATCTGCAAAACCGATAAATCAGGTTTTACCTTATTTACTGTTACAGAATTGGTGGTTGGCGTTTCAACAAATAAAACTCCGGTCAACTCTTTTGCAACTTCATTGATAGAAAGAGCAATATATTTTCGTGTTTCATTTACACCGTCAGAAGCTGTAACCAGCAAATTGTAATTACCGCTTGCCATAAAAATATTATCAATTACAAACTCATGATTAAGTGTGTAATCTTCACTTTCAGGATATAAGGTTACTACGGAACAGGCAGTGATATTATTTTCGTCAATCAATGAAATTTTGACATAGTCAAGGTGTTCGTTATCACTCACCGAACCAATTACAACAAGGGTGTCAAATACATTATGAGTTGAATTCACATAGGGATATGTAATTTGTATGTAGGGAGAAATATCATCTTTCTTCTTGCATGAAATCAAAAGAAAACTAAACAAAAGGGAAGCAAGAAACAGTTTCTTCATTTCACAAAGTTGGGAATAATATCGTCATGCTGAACTCGTTTCAGCATCTAATGAAAACATCCTGATAGCTAAATGCATCCGGATGACCAAAACAATAATCATCCAAAAATCTTAATATTGCAGCATGACTGCAATGGCTGTAAATCTGTTCATTACGTTCCGCTGGCTGGATGCATTAGATATTCTGCTGGTGTCGTTTCTGCTTTACCAATTGTACCATATAGTAAAGGGCACAGTTGCCATCAATATTTTTGCAGGTCTGCTTTCATTTTATCTTTTGTGGCTTTTTGTAAAAGCGCTGAACATGCAGTTGCTTGGCTCCATTCTCGGGCAATTTATAGGAGTTGGAGTTATTGCATTGATTGTAGTTTTTCAACAGGAGATACGCAGGTTTCTTTTGCTGGTAGGAACAAAAGGAATCCTGGGAAATAAGAACCTTACACGTGAAATATTTTCGTTTACCCGCCCTGTAAAACCACAGCGTAAAATTGATGTTGCCTCAATTGTTAAGTCGTGTAAAAACATGAGCGAAACCAGAACCGGAGCCATTATTGTAATTTCAAAAGATACCGACATACGCTTTTATACTTCAACAGGAGAACCCATCAACGCAAAGGTTTCACCACGACTGATTGAAAGTATTTTTTTTAAAAACAGTCCGCTGCATGACGGAGCAATTGTAGTAAACAACAATATGATTACGGCTGCGCGTTGTGTATTGCCTGTAACTGAAAATGAAAACTTTCCGGCAGCTTTAGGCATGCGCCACCGCGCTGCTGTTGGTATTACTGAACATTCCGATGCATTTGCCATTGTGGTTTCGGAACAAACCGGTGAGATTGCTTATGCACTGGAAGGTGAACTAACATCCAATGTTTCGCCTGAACAGTTGAGGATTGCGCTGGAAAAAGAGTTTAATTAAACCGCACCGCCCTCAATGGACTAACCCTTGAAACAAGGTAAGAAGGAATAATCAGCATCAGTGTACAAACCACCAATGTACCTGCGTTGAGTAAAATTACCGGGAGCAATTCAAGATTTACAGGAACCACTTTCACATAATATGATTCTTCAGGCAGTGTAATAAATCCGTAGTGTTTTTGAAGCAGGCAAGCAGCAATGCCCACAACATTTCCAATCAGCATTCCGGTTGAGATAAGGTAAATAGAATTGTAAATAAAAATATTCCGGATGCTGCTATTGTTCATGCCCAGTGCTTTTAAAATTCCAATCATATTCACACGCTCAATAATCATAATCAGCAATGCCGAAACCATGTTAAAACCTGCAACCAATAGCATCAATACAATGATGATGACAACATTTGTGTCCATCAATCCAAGCCAGTCAAAAATCTGAGGCTTTATCTCTTTGATGGTTTGTGAATTAAGTTCCTGCCCTACTTCATTGTAAACGTAATTGCCCATGAAGTCTAAGTTTTTAAAATCATCAATAAAAATTTCAAAACCACCAACCTGGTCTTCATCCCAGTCATTCAGTTTTTGAATATGAGCAATATCAGCCAGTACATACAGGTTGTCAAACTCTTCCAATCCGGTTTTATAAATTCCTGAAATGGTGAATACACGGGCTTTCTGGTCTTGCCCCTGAATAAAGTACATGTAGAGTTTATTGCCTGTTTTCAGTTTCAGTTTTGCTGCAATTTGCTCTGAAACAAGTACCGACTTTGAAGCCACTGAATCACCGCTGCGAAAAGATTTTCCTTCAATAATATGTTTCTCAAAAAAGTTCCAATCAAAATCTTTTCCAACACCTTTTACTACTACGCCTTCAATTTCATCATCTGTTTTTATAATGCCTGCTTTGGTAGCAAAAACCTGAATATGGCGAATGCCTTTTACCGTATCAATAAACGGATAAAAACTTTGTTTAACACTTACCGGTTCGGGCTCATACGAAGTATTGGAATCATAATTGGTAATAACAATATGCGCTGAAAATCCTGAAACTTTATCGCGTATTTCTTTTTGAAAACCTGTTACAATGCATACCGCAACAATCATCACCGCCAGCCCGATAGATATACCCGCAACTGCTATGCGAACAATAGGTCTGGTTCCTGAAATAGTATTACTTTCGGGAACTTTTTTAGCGCGGATGATGCGCGATGCTATGAAAAATTCAGTGTTCAAGTTTATGTTTCTCGCAAAGACGCAAAGTTCGCAAAGAAATTCAATTTAATGAAGTCATTATTTTCTCTTTCACTCTTAATTATTCCTGTTTTGATTTCCTGCGCTCAGCAATTGGAACGCGTAAATTATTCAGTAAAAACAGATAAGGATATACTTACCGGTGCTGCACAAACGGAGAAATACCTTCAACTTCTGAAAAATAAAAACGTGGGAATTGTTACCAACCAGACTTCTGTTATAGGGAAAAAACATTTAGTAGATACGCTACTTTCACTTGGTGTAAAAGTGAAAAAAGTTTTTGGTCCTGAGCATGGCTTCCGCGGTGATGCTGCGGATGGCGAAACGGTAAGTTCAACCACTGATGCAAAAACAGGTTTACCGATTATATCTTTGTATGGCGATAACAAAAAACCAAAGCCCGAACAATTAGAAGGCCTGGACATTGTTATTTTTGATATTCAGGATGTGGGCGCACGATTTTATACTTTTATTTCTACAATGACGTATGTGATAGAGGCCTGCGCAGAGAAAGGCATTCCGGTTGTTGTGCTTGACCGCCCCAACCCAAACGGGTATTATGTTGACGGGCCAATTCTGGAAAAAGAATTTTCATCGTTCACAGGTTTGCATCCTGTTCCGGTTGTGTATGGAATGACCATTGGTGAATATGCTAAAATGGTAAATGAAGAAGGCTGGCTTAAGAACGGTGTTAAATGCAATCTTACTGTTATTCCGCTGCAAGGCTACGGACACAATGATTTTTATCAGTTGCCTGTAAAGCCTTCGCCCAACCTACCTAACATGACTGCTGTTTACCTTTATCCCTCTCTTTGTTTTTTTGAAGGAACTCTGGTAAGTGTAGGCCGCGGAACTGATAAACCTTTTCTCTCATTTGGTTATCCAAAAATGAAAGAAGGCAGTTATACATTTACGCCAAAAAGCATGACTGGCGCAACTAATCCACCCTACAAAGGTGAACAATGTCACGGTTTTGATGTTACCGACTTTGGTGATATTTATGTAAAAAACCTTGGGAAACTTTATCTCTTCTGGATGATTGAAACCTACAAAAGTGCAGATGACAAAGCGCATTTCTTTAATGATTATTTCAATACTCTGGCTGGAACCAAATCGCTGAAAGAACAAATAATTGCAGGAAAAACAGAAGATGAAATCCGTAAAACATGGCAGTCAGGATTGAAAACTTTTAAAGCAATACGTAAGAAGTATTTGCTGTACAAGGATTTTGAGTAAGGTTAAACCAAGCTACTTTCTAAAAGTCTATTGCTTCATGCAAAAACATTTTACACTTTTAGTTTTTTTCTTCAGTATTCAACTTTCATTTGCGCAGCAAACTGTTGGGCTTTTTACGCATAGTGCAGGACAATTAGATGGTTATGTTCTTTTTTCGCCTGTGCCATCTACCAACACCTATTTAATTGATAAATGCGGCAAGTTGGTTCATACATGGAGCAGCACTTATCGTCCGGGACAAGCTGTTTATTTTCTGGAAGACGGCAGTTTGTTACGAACAGGTAACACCAACAATTCAATACTTAATGGCGGTGGAACGGGCGGCATAATTGAACGCATAGATTGGGATGGAAATATTCTGTGGAGCTACACTATTTCTACTTCTACTGAATGTCAGCATCATGATATTTACCCAATGCCCAACGGAAATATTCTGGTGGTAGTTTGGGAATTAAAAACAAACACACAAGCAATTGCAGAAGGCCGAAACCCTTCACTGACTAATGCAAGCGTATGGAGCGAAAAAATTATTGAACTGCAACCGGTGGGTACAAACAACGCCAACATTATATGGGAATGGCATGCATGGGATCATTTGATTCAGGATTTCGATAACACTAAAAATAATTTTGGTGTGGTGACAGACCACCCTGAACTGATTGATCTTAACTTTTCAGCTACTTCAACAAATGCTGATTGGCTGCATATAAATTCAGTACACTACAATCCAACACTTAATCAGATACTTTTAAGTTCACACAATTTTAATGAACTATGGATTATTGACCATAGCACAACTACTGAACAAGCTGCTACACACAGCGGAGGAACTCAAAACAAAGGCGGTGATTTACTTTACCGCTGGGGAAATCCTGCAGCTTATGACAGAGGAAATCAAAGCAACAAAAAATTATTCGGGCAACACAATGCACATTGGATTGAGCCGGGATTAATTGATGAAAATAACATTCTTGTTTTCAATAATCAGCATCCCGGAAATTATTCTACCGTTGATATTATTGCTCCACCTGTGCAGCCTGACGGCAGCTATCCAATTACAAACGGACAAGCGTATTTGCCCGCAGCAAGTTCATGGACTTACACTGCTCCCACTCCAACTGATTTTTATGCTTCCAATATTTCGGGAGCGCAACGCCTTTCTAACGGAAACACATTGATATGTGAAGGCACAAAAGGAAAGTTTTTTGAACTGGATGAATCCGAAAATATAGTATGGGAATACGTTAATCCGGTACAACTAAACGGACCGATAAGTCAGGGAACTGTAGCCGGAAATAACATTGTATTCCGTTGCACGCTGTATGAGCCCGGTTTTGCAGGCTTTACAGGAAGAGACTTAACTCCGGGCGCACCGCTTGAACTAAATCCGTTGAGTTATACTTGTGAAATGATTACCGGAATTTCTTCTGCTGAAAAAAGCGGAATTAAAGTTTTTCCAAATCCTGCAAATGATAAATTAAATATTACTTTTGAGTCAACATTCAACAGCCCACAATCCACAGTAAGTATTACGGACGCACTGGGACAAATAGTTTATATTTCAAATTTCAATTCTCAACTTGCAACTATTGATATTTCACGATTGCAGGGAGGAATTTATTTTATCACAATGTCTGAGAACGAGAAAACTTCAGTTCTTCGTTTTTTGAAAGATTAACTACATTTTTTCAGGCGCCTGTATTCCCAATAGTCTTAAACTATCCTCAATTATTTTTCCGCAAAGCACTGTAAGCTGAATACGGAAATTTTTCTTTGCTTCATCTTCTTCTTTCAGCACCGGGAAATCGTGATAGAATTGGTTGTATTCTTTTGCCAGTTCGTAAATATAATTTGCTAAAAGTGCAGGACTGTAAGCTTCTCCTGCTTCCTTCAACACCACAGGAAATTGATGAATGAGTTTTATTAATTCTTTTTCCTTAGGCACAATTTCCAACTTCCAATTTCCAATTTCCAATTTCCAACTTCCTGCTCTTCGCAACAATGATTTAATACGTGCATGAGTGTATTGAATAAACGGTCCTGTGTGTCCGTTGATATCAATACTTTCCTGAGGATTAAAAAGCATTTTCTTTTTCGGGTCAACTTTTAAAATGTAATATTTGAGAGCGGCCATACCAATCATGCGATACAATTCTTCTGCCTCTGTGCTGTCCTCACCTTTCCCTTTCTCCAACGAAATTTCTTTGGCGGTTGAAACCATTTCTTCCATCAAATCATCAGCATCTACAACAGTTCCCTCACGCGATTTCATTTTACCGGAAGGCAAATCAACCATGCCATATGAAAGATGGTAACAATTTTTTGCCCACTCAAAACCCAGTTTCTGAAGAATAAGAAACAACACTTTGAAATGATAATCCTGTTCAGTTGCCACGGTATAAACAATGCCGCTCAACTCAGGAAAATCCTGAAACCGAAGAATGGCAGTACCAATATCCTGAGTAATGTAAAGCGAAGTTCCATCAGCGCGCTGCAAAACTTTTTCATCCAGTCCGTCTTTAGTAAGGTCAATCCAAATTGAGCCGTCAGGCTTA
>CAMDBK010000038.1 GCA_945889235.1 Chitinophaga pinensis | reverse complement strand
ACAATTTATCTGTAGAAATTAAAAAGATTTCTTAAAAGTAACCAACTTAACCCATGACCATCCAAAACTACATCACCGAAAACAAAGACCGTTTTATCAACGAACTGTTAGACCTGTTAAGAATCCCCTCTATCAGTGCCGATCCCAATTATAAAGAAAGCGTTTTCAAAACTGCAGATGAGGTAAAAAAACGCCTTGTTGAAGCCGGTGCCGATAACGTAGAAATCTGCCAGACCAAGGGCTACCCGGTGGTGTATGGCGAAAAAATAATCTCTCCCTCCTCCCCTACTGTGTTGGTTTATGGTCACTACGATGTGCAGCCTCCCGATCCCTTGGATTTGTGGACCTCACCCCCGTTTGACCCCGTTATTAAGGACGAAAAAATTTATGCCCGCGGTGCCTGCGATGACAAAGGACAAATGTATATGCACGTGAAAGCATTTGAGCTGATGATGAAAACCAACACGCTTCCATGCAACATTAAATTTATGATTGAAGGCGAGGAAGAAGTTGGCAGCGATAACCTGGGAACATTTGTAAAAGCCAACAAAGACCGATTGAAAGCTGATGTGGTCTTGATTTCCGACACGGGAATGATTGCCAATGATATTCCTTCCATCACCGTAGGTCTGCGCGGATTAAGCTACATGGAAGTGGAAGTTACCGGCCCCAACCGCGATTTGCACAGCGGCATTTATGGCGGTGCGGTTGCAAACCCTATTAATATTTTGTGCGAAATGATTGCCTCCCTGCACGATAAAGACAACAAAGTAAACATCCCCGGCTTTTATGATAACGTTGAAATACTAAGCACCGAAGAGCGTGCAGAAATGGCGAAAGCGCCTTTCAGCCTTGATGAATACAAAAAACATTTGGACCTTTCGGACATACACGGTGAAACCGATTACAGCACCAACGAGCGCGTTTCCATCCGTCCAACATTGGATGTAAACGGCATCTGGGGTGGCTATCAGGGCGAAGGCGCGAAGACGGTTATTGCCTCCAAAGCATCAGCAAAAATCTCCATGCGCCTCGTGCCCAACCAAACACCCGATGAAATAACAGCTTTGTTTACCAAACATTTTATTTCCATTGCACCTAAGTCGGTGAAGGTAAAAGTTACCGCACACCATGGCGGTGAGGCAGCTGTTACACCAACAGACTCTATTGCTTATAAAGCAGCAGACAAAGCGATGCAAACCACCTTCGGAAAAAAACCAATTCCGCAACGCTCGGGCGGCAGCATTCCTATTGTTGCCTTATTTGAAAAAGAGCTGGGACTGAAAACGGTGTTGTTTGGTTTCGGTTTGGATTCAGATGCCATCCACTCGCCCAACGAACACTACGGAATTTTCAACTACCTGAAAGGTATTGAAACCATTCCGTACTTTTTCAAAAATTTTGCGGAGATGAGTAAGTAACATTTCGGATTAAGAATTTTAAATTGCGGAATAACTCAGTAATCCGCAATTTTGTTCAATTCGAAATTGACAATATTTTATATTTTTACCGGATAAAATTAATTGAACATGCTCAATAAATTTCGTTGGTTGCTCTTTATTTTGGTGCTGACAATTTTTTCCTCCTGTACTAAACACGAAGAGGTTTTAATTCCTAACAACGTTCCACCGCCAGACAGTACATTGTCAAGCATCGTTATTGACACCTATGTAAACAAAACCTACATCAGTCTGCTCGGTCGCAAACCAAGTGACACCGAAAAAAGCGAAGGAGTTACGCTGCTCGAAAATTCATCCCTTTCACAAATCAGCCGCGAATCATTTGTGCAATCCGTTTTGGATAAACCCGAGTACTTCGAAAACCTTTACAAGAATTATTACACATACTTGCTCGTAAACTTTGATACCGCAGTAATAACACAAAACATATACATCTTTCAATTGCTGCTCACGCAACCCGAATATGAGCCTTTTTATGATGCGCTTAATTATGAGATCATACGTTTGCAAGAATTACAAGATGTTTATTACGAGCTTGCCGCAGGAAATATATCAGTAGTGGAAATGCATCACACCATGGTTAACAACTCGTTTTATGATGAGTTGAATATGGGTACCGAAAATTTTATTACCGCAACGTTTGAACATTTTCTTTCACGCTATCCCACCGATGCAGAGTTGGCCGAAGCAACCAAAATTGTGGACGGTTTAAGCGGAGTATTATTTTTTGAAATAGGTACCAGCAAACAAGATTTTATGGACATCTTTTTTGCATCCGAAGACTACTATGGCGGACAAGTGAAAATAGTTTTTAACGCCTACCTTTTCCGTCAACCAACATCTGAGGAATCATCATTATATACTACACTTTATACAAATAACGGAGATTATAAAGGATTACTGAAAAAAGTTTTAACCACCGATGAATATGTAGGACTAAATTGACAATGAAAAGAGCAAATAAACTATACTGGATATTGCCGCTTTTACTGGTTTCGTTTCTGTCGTCATGTAAAAAAGATACAGATTTTATTTACGGTGTTACAGATGTTAATGTTCAAAAACCGGACGCCAATAAACCCAACGTAAAAACAACATTCACCTTTATTTCTATTGCCTACAGTGATTTATTCGGAGCAAACATTTCACAAACACAATTGGTGGAAATTCAAACAGCATATGTTGCCTTTGGCGACCAGCGTTTGATAGAACAAATGATTATAAAAAATTTTTTGAATGATGGAGGTGCCGATATACCTACACAAACAGAGATGTCAGCAAATGTGCAGCAGTTTATAAAAGACAGTTACGTGAAATTTTTCAATCGTTTGCCCAATGAATTTGAGTTGTGGCATATTGAAAATGAAGTAGCAGGAGACAATACCATTACCCCTGAGTTGGTTTATTTTGCCATGATGACCTCAAACGAATACAGATATTACTAATCAGATGTGAGAAGTCAGATATGAGATTTGAGACAGCAGCAGTTTTCTCAAATCTAACATCTCAAATCTAAATACTAAAAATATGCAACGCAGAGGATTTATTAAAAAAGCAGCATTGGCAACAGCGGGAGCGTTTGCTGCACCGTATATTCTTCCTTCGGGAAGATTGTTTGCTGCAACGGGTTCGCGCATTGCAAATCACGTTGTGATGTGTCTGTTTGCAGGTGGTGTGCGTAATTTTGAATCCATGCAAAAGGCAGAAGGCAACCTCATGCCTTTTTCTTTAACCGGAAACGAGAGCATTAATCCGCAAATTATTGGAGGCATGGATGCGCTGCCAACACCAACCGGTCAAAGATTGCAACAGCAAGGCACTTTGTTTAAAGAATTCCGTTTCAATCTTGGCCCTACCGGACATTTTAGCGGACACTCAACTGCGCTTACCGGACAATATAATTTAGCCGACATCAATATAAAACAGCGCCCGGCTTACCCAACCCTTTTTGAATATTACCGCAAACACAATTCACCTTCCATGTCTGCATTAAATGCATGGTGGGTTGCAAATGCACTTGGACCCTATCCGGCACTTAATTTCAGTCAGTATCCGGGATACGGTGCAGAGTTTGGTGCAAACTTTATACAACCGGGTTCTATTATTTCTGTTCCCGGTTATAATGCGCTTGGTGACCCGAAAAGTTTCAGCACAACAGAATTAGACAAGGTGAAAAACCTGCGCCAGTTCATGGACAATAATTTTTCAAGTAATTATACTCCGGGCGATGCGGGTATAACCAACAATGAAGCAGATGCATTGCAAATTGAAAACTATATTAACAATGCGTTTGATGAAGCTGTTGCCGGACAATATGACGACCCATGGGGCGTGGGAAATAGTATGAATGGAGATATGTATAATGTGTTTTTTGCTGAACAAATTATAAAAGAATTCAAACCGGAATTAACAGTGGTAAACATGCAGGACATTGATGTTTGTCATGCAAACTTTACAGGTTATTGCAACAATATCCGCAAGGCAGATTATGCGCTATGGCATTTGTGGCAAACCATTCAGGCAACACCGGGTATGGCAAACGATACTATCTTGATTGCGGTTCCCGAGCATGGAAGAAATGAAACACCCAACACCATTGTTGATGCCTATGGAAAATATGCACTCGACCACACAAGTGATGAAGTTTCAAGACAAATTTTCTGCCTTGTTGTTGGTCCACCAGACAAGGTGGTGCAGAATCGGGTAGTATCAACTGTAACAGGCGAAAGCATAGACACCGTTCCAACAATTGCAAAAATTCTTGGCTTCCAAAATGATATTCCGGGAGGCATGTTATCCGGAACATCGCTTGACCAGGCTTTTGTGTAAAATTTGAATCAGAAAGAATGAATAAAAAACTAAAAATAATTGTTTTTCCGATTTTCTCTTTTGTTGTTATTACAATGGTTTTAGTAGGTTGTTATAAAGATATACCTGAGCCCCATAATCCATATGATGATATTGATTACCCAACCCCTCCTGCTCCTGTTGACACTTTAAATCCAACATCATTTGTTGCGTTACACAGAAATATTTTTTCAGTGCGTTGCGCTGTTCCCGGTTGCCATGACGGACATTTTGAACCCGACTTCCGCACACTGCAAAGTGCATATTCAACGTTGGTTTATCATCCTATTATAAAAAATAATTTAGACAGTACTTTTCATTTTCGTGTTGTTCCTTTTCATAAAGAAGAATCAGTCTTGTATGAAAGGCTTACAAATTGCTGTTTTGTAAATCAGGACGACCGAATGCCGCAGGATAACATCGGGGTTCCTCTGGAAAGCAGCCACATCAGCAATATTGCAGCATGGATTGATGCAGGGGCAAAAGATATTTTCGGAAACCTGCCTGCATATCCAAACCGCGAACCATCTATTGGATTTTATATTGCTTTTGATTTCACATTTCCTTATGATACCATTTATTCAAACAACAGGATTGATGGTATTTATTACAATCCTTTTATTATCAACAACAACACCTTTTTTAATCTTGCAATTGAAGTTTCGGATGACAGCACAGCAGCAAATATGCTTCAGTATAACAAATTTAAGATGAGCTATGAGCCCGATAATTTTTCACCCGCTGCACCGGGATATCATGAATATCCATCCACTTACCTGCATAACGACAATAAAGACTATTACCTAACTACAGTTAGTTCAGCTGATTTTTTAACCGACACAACAGTATATTTCCGCTTTTTTACAAACGATGGAGACCACCAGCAAAACACACAGTTTCCAAGAGATGAAAATATTATACAGTATAAAACATTTTTTTCTTTTTACGTAATACCGTAACCTTTTTATGAAGAAAAGAGCAGTACTTTTTTTTCTTGTTTCGGTTTTGTTTTTTTCATGCAAAAAAGCAGACGAGATAAGTGTAGTTCCTGAAATTGAATTTATAAGCGTAACTCCTCAAAACGTTCACGAATTCACCGATTCGCTGGTGTTTACCATTAAATACAAGGACGGAGATGGAGACCTTGGAGAAAACAACCCAGATGCCGAAAATCTCTTTCTCACCGACAGTCGTAACAATGTGATTTATAAATTTCGCATTCCTCAGCTTGCGCCCTATAATTCAAAAATAATAATTGAAGGAAATCTTAACGTTACGTTGGTTAACACAGCAATAATTGATGGCTCAAGTTCACAAACTTTTGCTTATAGTATTTACGTCAAAGACCGCGCAGGGAATCAAAGCAATACTATAACTACTGCAGCTGTTACAGTTACTCAATAACAAAGAGTTATTAATTCTTAATTACCAGCTCGTCAATCAGTCTTTTTGCCCCACCGAATTTATCAATCATAAAAAGCACGTAGCGTATATCAACGCTGATGGTACGGGCATATGCCGGGTCGTAATACAAATCAGAAATCATTGATTCCCAATTGCCATCAAAAGCAATTCCTACAAGATTTCCTTCTCCGTCAATCAGAGGGCTTCCGCTATTTCCACCTGTAATATCATTACCGCTTATCAGGCAAATGTTGAGCGTGTCGTTTTTTGCATATTGTCCGAAGTCTTTTGCTACTAGCAAATCATGTAGTTTTTTAGGCACATCAAATTCAGGGTCGCCCGGTTTTTCTTTTGCTAAAATCTGGTAATGATTGGTATAATAATTTTTGAATTCTTTGTTGCGTGTGCTGTATGGTTTTACCTGTCCGTAGCTCAAACGCATAGATGAATTTGCATCGGGGTAATAAAATTTGTCAGGATGCATTTCACGTTGTGCTTTGATGTAATTTTTTTGCAATGATTCATTTTGCAACTCAAAAAGATAAAGCTCCATGTTGCTTTTTTGGTAAAGCTCTACTACACTTAAAATATATCTTACACCTTCATCGGAATCAAACTTTTTCAGAGAAGGTTTTTTAAGAAAAGCAGAAGATTTTTGTTCGTTGAATAACATTGATTTTGTGGCAACTAAATTTGCGTATTGTTCATAAACACTGTTGCCCGGTTTTTCTTTTAGTTTAAGAAAAGTTTTTGAACTGAAAATACTTAATTGTTGTGTTTCGGGCAAATCATCATGCATAAGTTTTAGCATTGATGCAAACATTTTTTTGTCTGATTCAGGAAGATAATCTTTGAAATGATGGGGCATCTCAGCGGTTATTTGTTCTACAATAGATTTGGCGTCTTCTTTTTTTGATAATGGCTCTTTCAGGCCATAAAACTTAAAACCAAAACCGGTAAAAGAAGGGGCAAAAGCAGCAACATTTATGTAGTTTTCAATTTTTTTTATTTCAGTAGAATTTGTATAAAGAGCTTCAGATTCGTTTAATAAATTACTGTATTCTTTTTTGCGTGCTTCGTCTTGTTCAACCCATTTAATAAATTCTTTTTCCTGCTGTTTTTTTGTTTGAATAAAACCTGTTTCACCCGCCCCCTCAACAACACCTTTAAAATATTTCCATGAATTTGCCAATGAGGCATAATCAGATGCCATTGCAAGATTTGTTTTTGGGTCAGCATCCATTTGTGCTTTCATAACAGCAAGTCTTTCTTCAAGTATTTTTACATATGCCGGATAGTTGCTGTTTACATTTTGTTCAATTGCGTAGGAAGATAAATAACGCTCGGTTTGCCCTGGAAAACCAAAGGTCATAGTAAAATCACCTTCCTTCATTCCTTTAATTGAAACAGGTAAAGAGTGTGCTGATTTATAAGGGATATTCTCTGCTGAATAATCTGCCGGTTCGTTGTCTTTGCCTGCATAGATACGGAAGACAGAGAAATCACAGGTGTGTCTAGGCCACATCCAGTTGTCGGTGTCACCCCCAAATTTTCCTACTACTTCAGGAGGCGTTCCAACTAAGCGTATGTCACGGAAAACACGATAAACCATCAAATAATGTTCAGCACCTTCGAACATAGAAAATACACCTGCAGTATATTTCCCTTCTTCTTCTGCTTCACCTGCAATCATTGCTTTTTGTAGTTCCTGATCCTCCGCTTCATTTACTTCTTTGCTTACATCTTTCATGTAAACAAGAATAGAAACAGTTAGACCTTCGGCTCGTAATTCATCCTTTATAGTAGTTGCCCAAAAACCATCTACCAGATGATTTTTTTCAGGTGTACTCAAGGATGCAATAGCATCAAAACCGCAATGGTGATTGGTAAAGAGCAAGCCTTTATCCGAAACAATTTCACCAGAACAAAAATCACCTACCTGAACGATGGCATCTTTCAGGCTCGAATGATTAATGTTATAGATATCTTCCGGTTTTAGTTTACAACCCAGTTTTTGCATATTTCCGCTAATGACATCGGCATAAATGGGAAGCCACATTCCCTCGTCTGCAAAACTGATAACAGAACGAATCGAAAACAGAGAAACTAAAACGATTTTAAGAATGTTGATTTTTAACATTTTGATTTTTTTATTTTGTAAGGGCTTAATTTTTTTGGGTGTCGAAGTTAGACCTTTTTCAACCTGTGGTTTTGAAATTTCCAGGTTTTTGGCAAATTTTAACATATTTTAACGGAAAACGGTACAAATGGTGGGCTATAGTTCAATCAGAATAAGGGTTTCAGAGGCTGCTGCTTTTAAGCAACAGAGGCGAATTTTTACTTTAAAAGCAGCGCGGAACACCACAGAGGAGTAAAACGCTCTTTAATCGCTTAAAAAGCACCTTTTCTGAAGATATAGACCTGACTTGAAGAAGTCCCGGTTTTTGAAATTGCCTTGAAGTTTGACATAAAACCTCGCCAAACAGCACGTAACATTTTCAACCCGGCAGATTTATTGGCATCCTGAGCAATGTATTTTTCACTTAACATACTGACATAGAAGGAGTCTAAGACCATAGGAAGGGTTCTTTCAAGGCTGAGATTACGCTCGTTGAAATACTTTGTAATGGTTTCAGGAACAAAGTGATACAAATGTCTTGGAACATCATAGGCTGCCCAGTATTTATTATAAATTTGTGCGTCATATGAGTTACAATTCGGGACGGCTATTAAAAGAATTCCATTTGGTTTGAGAAAGCTCAGAATAGTTTCCACGGTTTTATCTAATTCTGAAACATGTTCCAAAACATGCCAGAGCGTTATTATATTAAAGCTTTCTTTATCAAAACTATTTTCTAGTAGTTCCGACTTAATATCAGACTTTAATAATTCTTTTGAGGTATTTCTTGCAAGCTTGTTTGGTTCAATTCCTGATACTTCCCAGCCTGATACTTTGCACGCATTTAAGAAGTCACCCGTTCCACATCCATAGTCTAAAATCTTTCCTTTTTTACTTAATGAGTTGATGAGTTGTATCTTCTTTAAAAGGCTATAATGTTTGGCAACATGGTATAGGCTATTTATAAAACCCTTGGTGCTTTTTGAATGAGAAACATAATCCGGGCTCTCGTAATACTTTCCTAAATCCTTTATTTCAGGTCTGGGGTTTGTGAATTTAAAGCCACATGATTTGCACTTAACAATAGTAAATGTTTCACGTGAAACAGTATGGTCTTTACAGTCTAAAAAGGATGAAAGGTTTGTGCCCTTGCAAACGGGACATGTGGTTAATTTCTCCATAAAATGTGTGAATGTTTCACGTGAAACAATTGAAATTTATCTGCCAAGGTGTATCATCAGAACCGAGATGTCAGAGGGAGATACTCCACTTATACGGGACGCTTGTCCTAGTGTTCTTGGTTTAATTTTGGTTAGCTTTTGTCGTGCTTCAATGGACAACGATTTAAGCACACCGAAGTTAAAGTTATCATGAAGGATGGTATCCTCCAGACGGTTTAGCTTGTTTGCCATTTCCTGCTCTTTTTCTATATAGCCTTCATACTTCATCAATATTTCTGCTTGTTCAGAAATTTCCTGATTGTTATTATAGGTTGCATCCATATATTCTTTCAGATCAGGAATTCCTTTATACAAATCCGGGAAATTAATTCCGGGGCGAGCCATGATGCCAAACAATTTAACCTTTTGGTCAATTGGACTTGAACCTATATTTTCCAGAACGGGATTTATTATGTCAGGGCTTACACTTTCTTTTTTGAAGTAGTTAATTACCTGTTGTGCTTTCTCGTATTTCTCACTTACTTTATCTAATCGTTCTTTGTCAACCAGACCTAATTCATAGGCAAGTGGTGTGAGGCGCATATCGGCATTATCCTGGCGGAGGAGAATACGATACTCTGCTCTTGAGGTAAACATGCGGTAAGGCTCATCGGTTCCTTTGGTTACAAGGTCATCAATGAGGACACCTATATATGCTTCGGAGCGCTTGAGTACAAACGCTGTTTGTTCGTTAATTTTACGGTGAGCGTTTATACCCGCCATCATACCCTGACACGCTGCTTCTTCGTAGCCGGTTGTGCCGTTTATTTGTCCTGCGAAGTAGAGGTTTTCTACCAACTTTGTTTCCAGTGTAAGGTGTAATTGTTGTGGTGGAAAGTAGTCATACTCAATGGCATAACCCGGACGAAACATTTTCACATTTTCGAAGCCTGTTACCTTTCTAAGTGCCTTATATTGAACATCTTCAGGCAAAGAAGTAGAGAAACCATTGATGTAAACTTCAACGGTGTTCCATCCTTCGGGTTCTACAAAGAGTTGATGGCGTTCTTTATCTGCAAAGCGGTCTATTTTATCCTCAATGGAAGGGCAGTAGCGTGGTCCGATGCCTTGTATGCGCCCTGAGAACATGGGTGATTTATCAAAGCCGGTGCGAAGAAGGTCGTGGACTTCATCGTTGGTGTAGGTGAGGTAACACGAGATTTGAGATTTGAGATTTGAGATTTGAGATTGTTTGAAGGGGCTGGTGTTTTCTAAGAAAGAGAATTTTCCGGGGTTTTCATCACCGGGTTGTTCGGTCATTTTGGAATAATCCAATGAGCGACCATCCAAGCGGGGAGGGGTTCCGGTTTTCATTCTTCCGCTTTCAAAGCCGAGCTGAACCAATTGTTCGGTTATGCCGGTTGAGGCTTTTTCAGCAGATCTTCCGCCTCCAAAATTTTTCTCGCCAATGTGTATTACCCCGTTTAGGAAAGTTCCGTTGGTGAGGACAACTGCCTTGCAACGGAATTCAACACCCATGGATGTTTTTACTCCACAAAGTTTTCCATTTTCGATGATAAGCGAGCTTACCATGTCTTGCCAGAAATCAAGATTTTTGGTTTGTTCCAGCATGTTGCGCCATTCTGCGGCAAACATCATTCTATCGTTTTGGGTGCGTGGGCTCCACATGGCTGGTCCTTTAGACTTATTCAGCATTTTAAACTGAATGGCGGACTTATCACTTACTATTCCTGAGTAGCCGCCTAGGGCATCAATTTCCCTTACTATTTGTCCTTTGGCGATGCCGCCCATGGCGGGGTTGCAACTCATTTGCGCAATGGTTGCCATGTTCATGGTAATGAGCAATGTTTTTGAACCGAGGTTGGCAGCAGCAGCAGCAGCCTCGCATCCTGCGTGGCCGGCACCTACTACTATTACATCGTATGACTGAAACATTTATGCTGCTTTTTGAACGTATTGTTTGATGGTATCAAGGTCTTTTACCAAATGATTTTTTTCTTCTTCAATATCATAATCATCCTGAAGACCGAGCCAGAATTTGGCTGTTGTACCAAAGTATTTTGAAAGCCTTAAAGCTGTATCAGCAGTTATTCTGCGGTTGCCTTTCAGTATTTCTGAAATGCGGGTTTGCGGGATACCAATATCTTTTGAAAGTTTGTAAGCAGAGATAGTAAGTGGAACAAGAAACTCTTCCTGCAAAATTTCACCGGGGTGTATGTTTTTTAGTTTTTTCATAATCAGTGGTAATCTATTATTTCTACTTCTGAAGCATTTCCGCCATCCCATTTAAAAATGATTCGCCATTGCGAATTGATGCGGATGGAATAAAAATCTTTCAGGTTTCCTTTTAGTTTTTCAAGCCGGTTTGATGGCGGAATTTGCAAGTCGGTAAGGTTTTGTGCGTTGTTCAACATCCTTAATTTTCTTCGTGCAATTTCCTGTAAATCGCCTGCCAAACCCTTTACCCGTTCACCATTCCAGATCTTGTTTGTGTCTTTGTTTCCGAATGATAAAATCATACTCTTGGCGGGCGTTACTAACGCCAAAGGTAAGTATATTTTTAAAACCGCTTCAAATAAAAATTTTCTTTGCCCGTCATCTCCGCTTTGTCAGCGGATTTTTTGTCTTTGTAGCCAAGCAGGTGGAGCAGGCCGTGAACCATTACACGGTGGAGTTCGTGTTCACGTGAAACATTGAATTTTTCTGCGTTTTCAGTTACTCTTTCAATGCTGATGAAGATGTCTCCTGATATTTGGCTGTTAGCTGTTAGCTGTTGGCTGTTAGCTTTTTCGGAGTTATCAAATGTAATGATGTCAGTTAATGTGTTATGGTTCAGGTGTTTTTTGTTCAGAGCGAGCAGGTAATCATCGCTGCAAAAAATGTAGTTGAGCTCTACGATTTCTGCGCCTTCTTTTTTGGCTACAGAGGTTAACCACTGACGAACTTTTGTTTTGTTCTGCAGGGTGAATTTTATGTCTTGGGTGAAGAAATTAATTGACAATTGATAGTTGATAATGGTTGGGCAAATATCGGTTTTTTACTGCAAAGTTTTTTCACCACAGATTACACAGATTAGCACCGATTTTTATTGCGGATTTTTTTACCATTAAGGCACTACGACCACTAAGTTGCTCTAAGTTTTTTTACCGCAGAAAAATTTCTCATCATCCGCAATGTCCAAATTCTGTCCAAACAACTGGACATGCAACCGAATAATTTTGCCTGCAATGGTTGACCATGTTGCTATTATCAATAAACGAATTAATGAATCACCTCTTACCCGCGAGGAAATTGCAGAGAAGTTGGGCATGAGGCGTTCTACACTTTATAACTGGGCAAACAATCCGGTTTTTGACAAACATAACATTGCGCTCATCGGATGGTCTATTGACTACGATTTTTCAACTGACATTAAAGAACTGAAAGGATTTAATTTTTATTTCAATAACAAAAAATACGTGGTGGGTGAGCAGCAGGCAGGCTACCAACCAGCAACCAAAACCGAACAAATGGAAGGGCGCATCGAAAGGCTTGAAAAACGACAACAGCAGAGTGATAAACTGATTAAAAGACTAACTGAGCAAAACAAAATTCTGAACGAAACACTTCTCCAACTAATAAAATCAATTAACTAACCCCAAAACCCCCTCATCTTATGAATGACGAACAACAAGCATTTTTAAACATGCTGCTCAAGGTACAAGACAACCTTGAAGACAATTCAATGGCCTACTCAAGCCACCTGAAAATAGCGCCAACCAAAACACTTTTAGACGCACAGATACAAATTATTATTGAAGCCGCGGGCCGCGCCACCGAAGATACCACGGGCGTTGCCGAAGACAAGGAGCAAGACCGCCAGGCCCTTGAAACCGTTATGTACAATGTTGCCAACGGCATACACTCATTTGCCGAAGATAATAATAACAACACACTTGCCAACAAGGTAAAATACACCAAAAGCGACCTTAAAAAAATGCAGGATACCGAGCTTCACGAAAAAGCCCTGCGCCTTAATACCTACCTGACACCCGTTATTGTTGCCGCGCTGCCGGGCTATAATGTTGCAGCGAGTGATATTACCGACCTGCCTATAAAAACCTCTGCCTACTTCACCGCCATACCCGAAGTTAAAGATGCCATTGAAGGCAAAACCATTGGCGGCAATGATGTTGACCGCGGAATAACCGAAAGCCGCAACCTGCTCGAAAAATTAGACGGTTACGTAAACAGCTACCGCAACAATGCCGCCACCGTTGCGCTGTGGGAAGAATATCAGCTTGCCCGCGCCATTGACGATAACCCCAGCGGTGGAGGGGGAGATGTGTATGAAGAAGCTGTAAATCCAGGAGCACAAAACAAGGTAACAGATGTACTAACCTACAATGCTGCCACGCCCGTAAAATTTGAGGTATCGGGCACACAGTTGAATTTTGCACTGTTTATAAGCGGAATGATACAAGGCGGCTGGGTTAGCGTAATGCCCGGCACCCCGGTTGAAACCACCTTTGGCGCTATGGCACCGGCAGGTAATGAACTGATGGTGTATAACCCCACCGGCACACCGGGAACGTTTAAAGTAACTATAGGATAAAACAGCATTGCGGATTGCGGATTTTAAATTGCGGATTTTGTTCATCCATTCCGCAATTTTGTTCAATCCGAAATCCGCAATTTTTTAAGCCATGACTGTATTTCTCACGCCTGTACTGCAATTTCTCACTCCGGTGACTGCGTTTCTCCCTCATATGATTGTATTATTCACCCACGTAAGTGAAAATCTCCAACAGATGTTGGCGTTTCTCCTTCCCGCGTTGGCATTTCTCACTCCCGTGTTGGCGTTTCTCACTCACGTGTCTTAATTTCTCATTCAAATGCCTGTAAAATCTAAAAAAGAACTGCCTGATATAGCCGCCATAGCGCGCAACTGGGCAAAATATAAAGGAACCTCCCTGCGCTCCATAAGCCGCAAGCTTAAAAAGAACCCTCAATACCTTCACCAGAACCTTCACAGCCGCGATGTGCGCCCCTCGGTACTACTCGCCCTCAGCGATTTTTTGGGCAAAAACCTGTTTGAATATTATCTTGAATTATTGCCTCCAAATGTGCGCCCCACCGCCCGCGAAAAAGAATTGATTCAGGAAATTGAAGCCCTGAAAAAAGAATTGAAAAGAGTAGGGGAGGAGCGGGACAGGTATTGGGAGAAAATTGGAAAATAATTTGACAATTTGACAATGGCTCAATCATTGACTCATTTTCAAATTGACAAATTAAGAAACCTCTGCGCCCCTGCGGTAAAAATTTCTTAGTACCCTTCGCGGTAAAAAACTACACCAGTTTCAACCCTTTAATATACCTGAAATCTTTAGTGTTAAGCGTATAAAGAGGTAGCTTATAATGCAGCGCCACTGCAGCAATCAGCATATCAGGAATAGAGGGATGATGCGAAAGCCAATACTTTTTGTAGTTGGCAAGAAACAGTTCCGAAATACCTTTGTCAAACTCCAACACCAAAAATCCGGAAAGCAGTTTTTCGGCTTTGTTGTAAGTTGATTTGTTTTGTGTTCCGTTAATAAATTCGGCAACCGAAACAGGAGTTATACAAATATTTTCAGATTTTATTGCCTCACACTTTTTGATTACAGCCTTGTTGTTGCGGCTTATTTCAATCAAAATGTTGGTGTCAATAATTACCATTTTGCAGGCCAGGCTTTGCTGCGAATTTTTTCAATGGAAGGAAAATCGGGGAAAGCACCAGCTAACAGACTTAGTGCATCTTTAGATGATTTTTTTTTGCGTTTTGTTTTTGTGCCTACTTCAAATGCAAACACTTCTATTTTTTTTCCAAAAAATTTTTCAGGCAACTCAACGCTGTGATTTTTTTCAGAAGGTGTAATTATTTCGCGAAACATTTGTTGGTTGATAAATTGATGATTACAAAAATAATAAATTTTCTTAGCGCCTTAGCGGTAAAAAAACTTAGAGCCCTTGTGTTCTTAGTGGTGAAAAACCTAAAATTTCTTGTATTCATAAATCGCTCTGAAATAATAAATATGTTGCTGGAAATAGGTTATGTCGGCAGTTAAGGTTCCCAGCGATTCAAATTCAACATTTATATACACATCAACCGTTGCCGCTCCTTCAGGAAATGCCTGCTTAAGTCCTACGTTACTTATGGAACCGCTAACTGACTGGTTGGCATTCAGAACGCTGTTATACAAAACAGTTTCGTCTGAAAAAACTGACCAGTAAATTTCACCAAATACTTTTATCGGTCGGTCTGATGCAACACCGGTTGCTATAACATTCAGGTCTATGTTCAGGTGTTCATCGGTGCAAACATTATCTATGGTTTCTCCCTTAAAAAACTGCACCCGTTGGGGGGTTCCGGGTAAATAGAAATAGTAGTAAACGTCTGTTTGCACAACGCCCCCCGTATATTGTTGATAAGGAAATTGCACAGGGTCAAGCTGCGTTGCGGGATTTCCCCATGGTCCAGCCCACTTTTCATCGCAACACTCGGTACAATCATTTTTTCCGCATCCCGAAATAAATAATATAACAACAAGCAAAAGCGCGGTGGGCAGGGTAAGTAGTTTTTTCATGGGTTGGTTTTTAGGGGTTAGTATTTGGTTATAAACTTTCCGAAAGTTCAG
>CAMDBK010000037.1 GCA_945889235.1 Chitinophaga pinensis | reverse complement strand
GCAGCTTTCGCGCAGCGCTGACGGCGCCCGTCAAAGAGCGCGGCTTCGGGCTGGCTGCCGCCGAATCAAACCGTAGCGTGCCGCTGGTTGACGCCGGCAGCAGTGCCACAGCTACCCAAAATTTAGGACACGGCGCAGTTGTGACCCATGTTTTTCACAGGGTTCTCATCCGTGCAGCCGGGACGCATCGGTGGCAAAGTTTTATAAGAAGGATTTTTTGATTTGTAATACCATTCCATTGCTGGCGGAAGCACAAACCAATTCTGATGAATCATATCGTTGGTTGCATAGCAATTACTGTTTACACGATACTGTTTATTCTTATCCAAATGCACCAAACGATGGTAAGGACAAGCCTCTGTTTTTAAACCGGCAAGCGGAACACGAATCGAATCAACCTCCTCACAATACGAGCCTGCACGATGCCCGCTTTTGTGGCACACTACCACTTTTTCCAGATCATCATAAGGCGGAAGAAAATGTTCTCCTGCAGGAAGTAAACTGAAAACATCAAACATAATTGGAGCGGCAGCAGAAATTCCTGTAAGCCCCGGACGCCCTTCTCCGTCTGCATTTCCAACCCAAACACCTACCACATATTCAGGGGTTGTGCCGATCGCCCATCCATCACGAAAGCCAAAACTGGTTCCGGTTTTCCAGGCGATAAAACCCGAAGAAGCAAATGTTTTCCAGCCTGCTTCTGCATCGGGGCGGTTGACTTCTGCCATTGCTTCATAGGTGAGATAAATGGCACCGGCACTGATCGGTTGCCTCACCCCGGCCCTCTCCGAAGGAGAGGGAGTCATGTGCGCTGCCAAATTCCCCTCTCCCCTTGGAGAGGGGTTAGGGGTGAGGCTTGGTGGTTTAAATTCATCCCCCCTGAAAACCGGGTAATGATTCAATGTTCTTGAAAGCGAAGCATAAATTCCGGTTAGTTCCCAGAGCGTTGCTTCAGCGCCACCCAGAATAATTGAAAGCCCGTAATGCCGTGCATCGTGCGTGAGTGTTGTCATTCCGAGCTTCTGCAACTGGTAATGAAATTTCTCAACACCGTGTTCACGCAACATGCGCACCGCAGGAATATTCAAAGATTTTGCCAGTGCCTGCTTTGCAGGAACAGCACCTTCATAAGTAAGACTGAAATTCTTGGGCGAGTAACCTGCAATCTGTGTCGGAATATCTGCAACCAAAGTTGTGGGAAGGATTTCTCCGTCATTTAACATGGAAACAAAAAGCAAAGGCTTCATCACACTGCCGGTGCTGCGTGGCGCGGTGATTACATCAACCTGGTTGCTGTGCTCCGCACCGCAATCAGTGTTGCCAATGTAAGCCAGCACTTCGCCTGTTTCCACATCCAGAACAATCACAGCAGCATTGTGAATCTCGTTATGTTTTAATTGTAAATAATGATTATTTACTTTTTCAGCAACACGTTGTTGTAGATTTCCGTCAACGGTTGTGTTTACTTTCTTTCCCTTGCTCTGATTATAAAATCGTGTGAGCAGGTGAGGCGCTTTCTGCGGAATATTCAAAGGTTTTTCGGGCAATGGTTCTTCGCACGAAAGTTCGCAAGTGGTTTTATCAATGATGCCTTTTTCCTGCAAACGCTTTAATAAACGATTTCTTTTTTGCAGCAGCTTATCATGATTTTTTCCGGGATAAATTAGAGATGGAGCATTCGGTAAAACAGCAAGCGTGGCAGATTCCGCCCACGAAAGCTCATTCGCATTTCTTCCGAAATACCTCCAGGATGCGGCATCAAGACCAACCACGTTTCCACCGAAAGGTGCATTGGAAGTGTAAAAGGCGAGTATCTCGTTTTTAGAATACGCCAGTTCAATTCGTGTTGCCAAAACCATTTCAACCAGTTTGCGGAAAATATTCCGTGAGCCTGCCGGGCGTGATATCCTTATCACCTGCATGGTGATGGTGCTGCCCCCGCTTACCCTGTGCAGGGTGGTGATATTCTGCCAGGCAGCACGCAGCATGGAAAAAGGATTAATGCCCGGGTGCTTATAAAAATGCTTGTCCTCAAACTCAACAAGGCACACACGGAATTTTTCAGGAACAGAATCATTGTGCGGAAAACGCCACTGCCCATCATCAGCAATTTTTGCACCGAGCAGATTTCCATTCCTGTCATTGATAACGGTGCAGGTTGGAGTTTCAAATAATTTTTTGGACAATGAGAAATAATATCCTGTTGCAAGCAGGATGAAGAGAATCAATAAATACCAGCGATATTTTTTGAGGCGTTTCACTTCATACAAAGATGATAAATATTTGATCATCTGTTTTCATGCATTTTTGTAAACTAATGCTGCTGTTTGTTTACTTTTTTCTACCTTTCGCAAAAATTAAACATACAATGAAAAAACTATTACTCTATTCTCTTACGCTTTTTGTGTTACCAGCATTTGCACAAACACCTATCACTATTCTTTCAACCGACATGGCACAAGTTGGTGATGTTATTAATCGCAGAGCTGATACACTAACACCAATCACTGGCCCTGGTCCTGCCGGAGCAAACCAAAACTGGGTAATGACCAGCGTAAGCCAGTATGTAAACAATGAAAACACATCGGTGATTGCACCTTCAGCAAGCGGAACAAGTGCATATAATTCAAATTCAAATCAGGCATTAACCAATGATAACCAGAGTTGGCTTTATCTTAATCTGACCGGTTCAACTATGATTGGCAAAGGAGCTTATGGCGATTTGCTCATGTCCGGAAACAACCTCAGCATTCCGGTTAATCCCGATATGCTTATCCATAATTTTCCGCGCAACTACGGAAGCAATTTTACAGATGGATATGGAATTGATGTTACGTTCACAGGTTCACAGGTTGGTCAGCCATCGGTTTACCAAGTTCGGTTTAAGCAAGTGGGAACAGCTTATGATACAACTGATGGCTGGGGCTCATTAACTACTCCTGTGGGAACATATAACACCCTGCGTGTAAAAAGAGAAACTTTTGTAAAAGATACCACCTGGTATAAATTATTTTCCTTTTCATCATGGGCAATTTTAAGCACCAAAAATGATACTACTTTTGGTTATACCTGGCTGGCAAAAGAAACCAAGCTTGCGGTAGCAGAGCTTAGCAATGACAGTACTGACCATCCCAAAATTTTTAAATGGTCATTGATTCCACCAATTACAGTTTCGGTTGAAGAAAATGCAAATCTGAAAGCAGAACTTTTTCCTGTTCCTGCAGCTGATAATATTTCACTGCGCCTTGGAACTGAATTTGAAAACGGAGAATATTTTTTCACGATATATGATGTTGCAGGAAAAATGCTGATGCAGGAAAAAGTTTATGCAACAGCAAGTTCAACGTATAATTTTTCAGTGCAGGATTTGCCTCAGGGATTATACAGTTGGCAACTTATTGATCGAAACAATCTGAATAAAGCATCAGGAAAATTAAGCGTTGTGCGTTAACGCACAACGCTTAATTTATAAGTTGAAGAATTATTGCCTGTATTAATACGGCAGAAATAAATTCCTGAATTCCATTGCGAAACATTGAGTTGTAATGTCTGTTTGCCGGGCAATGTTTTTTCTTTTGTTTCAGAGAAAATTAATTTTCCGCTTAAATCATAAACGGATAAATCAAGTGTAGATTCTTTCAAAAGTGAAAAACTAATCGTTGTTATTTCACTTACAGGATTTGGAAAAATATTCATTTCAGAAAAATCTGAAGCATTTTCGTGAACGGAAGTCACTCCAGAATTTATCGCCTCGCCTGCGATACCATTATAGGCATATTCCAATACAGTATAAGAAGCATATGCAGCTGTAATTTTTATTTTTACCCAGCCATAATATGTTTCTCCGTTTATAGTAAACCGTAGGCCGAGGTAACGATTAATTTCTGTTGGCCATTTCGCATCTTCCATTATCAACGGATGATCGCCACCCATTACACCGCCTTCTATGAGGATAGTATTACTTCCGATTATTACATCGGAAGATAAAGCAAACGGATAACCTACCACATCAGGGAAACCTCCGTAATAACCCGCCATAGAATCCTGATTTGAAATTCCGAAAGCCTGAACAACATTTATTCCTCCGTCAAAAATTTTTTCAATCAAAAACTCAGGTGTTCCGTCATTATTCAGGTCAAGTTCATATTGGGTTGTAACCAGTGAATCGGGATTTACATCTGTAAAAATAATTTGAGCCTTTGCATTAAAGACTATAAAGCAGAAAAGCAGAAATAGAATTTTTCTCATACTGATAAATGGCATTAAATTAATTGATGGTTGTCATTCGCAATCTGAATGAACAGAACAAATATTGCAATAAAATTTAACAGACTTGAGAAATAAAGGCTAGCATGAAATCATTTCGCCTGCAACCATCAGCTATAAACTGAACAATTAGAATGTTCATTTATCCATTGAAATAGATGGGAAAATTCCTTGAATAACAGAAAGATTAAAATAGAATAAAATAAAATCCGTATTTTCGGGCTGCATAAACACTAAATTAACCAATACGTGAAAAAAATTTACTTCTCATTTATATTTCTTTCAACAGTAATTTTATTAATCACTTCCTGCAAAAAAGGCGAACCTGGATTAGGCATCTATAAATGTAATATCTATACCGGCAATGATACTATTACACCACTTGTCTGGAGTGCATCAAAGGAAACTATTGCGATTCATGCAGGTGCTCCGGTCAATATGATAGGAAGAGATAGTGTATCTACACTGATTATAAACATCAATGGGTTAACCGATCCTGGTGTTTATCAGGTAATGGATAGCACTGCAAGCTATGTGAGTTATACTGACGGTCCCGGAACCTGGGACATTTATAAAAGTCTTTATGGAAGTAGCGGAACTATAACAGTTACTGAAATTAACGACAAAAGGATTACAGGTAGATTCGACACAATTGTTCTTTCCAATTCATTCGTCAAAAAGACTTTGAAAAACGGAGAGTTTAATATTGAATTTCAATAAACCTTTTCTGCAAAAACACCAGAAGAATTTACCTCTTCAGGCTTTGTTTGTTTGCTGTGTGCTGTGCTTTTTGTAGAAGCAATTTTCTCAAACGTTTCGTGGTATTTTGCGTGATTGGTTCCCATCCATTTATCCCAGAAATTAAAGTACAAACTGTAATTGTAATTGGTTAAACTGTGGTGCATGTTGTGATGCGTAGATGTGTTGTTAATCCCCAGCAGCGCGTGTTTAGTAAAACCTTTCGGAAATAGTTCAAAGCCTAAATGACCCATCACATTCAGCACGGTCATAAAAACCAGAAAAATTAAAATGGCAATAGGATGAACCGGAAACAGAAAAACAATTAACGGTAAAATTCCTGCTTCAATAAAACCTTCAATAGGGTGAAAAGAGAAGGCAGCCCAGGGCGTTGGATTCAATGAATGATGATGAACTTTATGCACCAGCGGAAAAACTTTTTTCAGATGCATGAAACGATGTGTCCAGTAGAAATAAGTATCATGCGCAAAAATCATTGCCACAATACTGAAAATAAAATACGCTGTTCCGTAGTCTGAAATTTTTGTGTAAATCTGTGTCCAGCCATGGCGAGAAGCCCACACGGTAAACATTCCTGTTATACCAAAAATAACCATGTTAAGCATGGAATATTTTATTTCAAAGAAGATATTTTCTTTATCCGGAAATTTTTGCTGTATGCGTTTGTGCAGCCATTTATTTTTAAAAACAACATATAATACAAGATACGCTAAACCGGCAACCACAGCATAACGTATTGTGCTGATGGTAAAAATGGCTATCCCTTTTTCAATAATGTAATTAAACGAAGCGGAGGTTTTCATCTGTTTGTAATTTAGTTTTTATTGCCAGATTGAATGTGTGTAGTTCTCATTGCCGTAACAGTTTATCTGCATTACAGACATTTCATAAACTGAACAAAATTACTGATTATTGCGACTTTATATCACAAAAATCCTCATAAAATGAAAACCATCCTTTTGCTCTGTATTTCCAACATTTTTATGACTTTCGCGTGGTACGGTCATCTTAAGTTCACTGAGATTGCCTTGTGGAAAGTCATTCTTTTCAGCTGGCTTATTGCTTTTGCTGAATACTGTTTTATGGTTCCCGCCAATCGTATTGGATATCAGCAGTTCAGCGGGGCACAACTGAAAACTATTCAGGAAGTAATTACGCTGGTTGTATTTGCAATATTTTCAGTGCTATACCTTAAAGAGCCCATGAAATGGAATTATTTTATTTCCTTCGGACTGATAATAGCTGCTGTCTTTTTTATGTTCAAAAAGTGGTGAAATAATCCTGATAATTTCTTTAAAACATAAGGCTTCAGCATATACATTTGCACCCGGAATATTTATCCTTTCTTAACATTCACTTATGACATCCTCGGGCTTAATAAAATCTTCAATCGGTAAAAAAATCATTATGGGTTTAACCGGTTTTTTTCTCATCACTTTTTTGGTGGTGCATGCCTCCATCAATGGCTGCATCTGGTTCAATGATGGCGGAGAAACGTTTTTGTTTTATGCACATTTTATGGGCACCAATGTTATTGTTCACTTTCTGGAAGCAGGTTTATTTTTAGGGTTAATTCTGCACATTGTTGATGGGCTTCTGCTCTGGAAACAGAACCGTGACGCTCGTCCTGTGAACTATGCTTACAATAATCCGGGCAAAAATTCGACATGGTATTCACGCAGCATGGCGCTGCTGGGAACGCTTATTCTTCTTTTCCTTATTATACATCTCAATCATTTCTGGGGACCAAACCGACTTGCCTATTACACAACAGGCGAAGAAAAAAATCTTTTTCAAATGATGCAGGAAACATTTGAAAGTTTACCTGTTGTATTACTTTATTGCGCGGGTTGCTTCTCACTTTTCTGGCATTTGTTACATGGTTTCAAAAGTGCTTTTCAGAGTTTGGGTTTAAATCATTCGAAATACAATAAAGCAATTGAAATAGCAGGCATTGCCTTTTCAATAATTGTTCCTGCCATTTTCGCTTCCATGCCCATCAGTATGTATTTACATTTGGTTCATTAATTTTTTTACAATCAAGATATGTCAACTCTCAATTCAAGAATTCCTGAAGGTCCTCTGGAAAAAAAATGGTCGAATCACAAAGATCATATCCGACTTGTAAATCCTGCCAACAAAAGGCATATTGATGTTATTGTTATCGGCACCGGGCTTGCCGGTGGTGCTGCCGCTGCTTCACTTGCCGAGATGGGATACAGCGTAAAAGCTTTTTGTTTTCAGGATAGTCCGCGCAGAGCGCACAGTATTGCAGCACAAGGCGGAATCAATGCAGCGAAAAATTACCAGAATGATGGCGACAGTACTTACCGTTTATTTTACGACACTATAAAAGGTGGCGACTACCGCGCACGGGAGGCAAATGTTTATCGCCTTGCTGAAGTTTCTGCAAACATCATTGACCAGTGCGTGGCACAGGGCGTTCCGTTTGCACGCGATTACGGAGGTTTACTTGACAACCGTTCCTTTGGTGGTGTACAGGTACAACGAACTTTTTATGCCCGCGGACAAACCGGACAACAATTATTGCTGGGCGCATATTCAGCCATGAGTCGCCAGATAGGAAAAGGAACAATTAAAATGTATAACCGCCACGAGATGCTGGATGTGGTGGTTGTGAACGGAAAAGCGCGCGGAATTATTGCACGCAATTTAATTACCGGAGAAATTGAGCGACACTCTGCACATGCTGTTATTATTGCAACAGGCGGTTACGGAAATGTATTCTTCCTTTCTACCAATGCTATGGGGAGCAACGTAACTGCAGCCTGGAAGATTCATAAAAAAGGAGCTTTCTTCGGAAATCCTTGCTACACACAAATTCATCCAACCTGTATTCCGGTTACGGGCGACCATCAAAGTAAATTAACACTCATGTCGGAATCATTGCGTAATGACGGACGGATTTGGGTGCCGAAGAAAAAAGATGATAACCGCAAACCAGTTGATATTCCTGAAGAAGAGCGCGATTATTATTTGGAAAGACGCTATCCGGCTTTCGGAAATTTAGTTCCGCGTGATGTTGCTTCACGTGCTGCAAAAGAACGTTGCGATGCGGGTTACGGAGTTGGGAAATCAAAGCTTGCAGTTTATTTAGATTTTTCAGACGCAATAAAACGTTTAGGCAAAGATGCTGTGGCGGCCAAGTATGGCAACCTTTTCCAGATGTATGCAAAAATTACGGATGAAGATCCTTACGAAACTGCGATGCGCATTTATCCGGCTGTGCACTATACAATGGGCGGCATCTGGGTTGATTATAATTTAATGACCACTGTTCCCGGTTTGTTTGCATTGGGCGAAGCCAATTTCTCTGACCACGGTGCAAATCGTTTGGGAGCATCTGCATTGATGCAAGGTTTGGCTGATGGTTATTTTGTAATTCCTTACACCGTTGGTGATTATTTAGCTGATGATATCCGCACAGGGAAAATTTCTACTGCATCACCTGAGTTTGATGAAGCAGAAAAACAAGTGAAAGAGCGTTTGAATCATTTCATCAATAATAAAGGAACAAAACCGGTTGACCATTTCCACAAAAAATTAGGAAAAATAATGTGGGATAAATGTGGAATGGCGCGTAATGCAAAAGGTTTGAAAGAAGCCATCGCAGAAATTCAGGAGTTGAAAAAAGAATTCTGGAAAGATGTAAAAGTTCCCGGAAGCCTGAATGAATTTAATCAGGAACTGGAAAAAGCAGGTCGTGTTGCTGACTTTATTGAGTTAGGCGAACTGATGTGCAAAGATGCGCTGAACCGCAATGAAAGTTGTGGCGGACATTTCCGTGAAGAATACCAAACACCTGAAGGAGAAGCGATGCGCGATGATGCCAACTACGCTTATGTTGCTGCATGGGAATACAAAGGTGAGAATGCCGAACCTACCCTACATAAGGAAGAACTTAAATTTGAAAACATAAAAATTGCTCAACGCAGTTACAAGTAAATTGAAAACCGAAGCAAAAATATCAAAGCAAAAAACCGAAGTGTTTGACTTTTCGGGGAAAGATATTTTGGATAAAATTATCAGTGGTGTAGTGCGTATTGCTGACCCTGATAAGATTATTTTGTTTGGGTCAAGGGCAACGGGTAAAGCGAGAAAAGACAGCGATTATGATATTCTGGTACTTAAGAAAAACTGTAATCAAAAAACGTTGTTAAATAAAATTTATTCAAACGGAATTGGAGCTGGAGTACCTGTTGATATATTGGTAAACACCCCCGAACGATTTGAGGAATTGAAAACAAAATTATTTTTTGTTTACAGTGACATTGCGAAAAATGGTAAAGTGATTTATGAAAAACAGAACTGATGCAATGGAATGGTTGGTTTTTGCCGAATCTGATTTGCAGGTGGCAATAACAGCAAAGGTTTCAAAGAAACTGAAATATTCTTTCCTGATGTTTCATTTGCAACAAACCGTGGAGAAAACCCTAAAAGCAGTACTTGTATTTTTTGCCATTGATTTCAGCAAAACACATGATCTGGAATATTTGTTCAGCTTAATGAAAAAGAACAAAATCATCATTCCTGTTAAAGTAAAAGAAGCACAATATCTCGGGCAATACGCAGTAATTACAAGGTCTCCGGGCGATGAAGTTGAAGTATCTAAAAAAGAATTTACTGAAGCTGTGAAAACAGCAAAAACCGTCCTGAAATGGTCGAAAACAATTATTCAAAAAAAGTCTGATAAATTATTCTGATATGAACTTACTACTCAAAATCTGGCGCCAGAAAAGCCCAAACGAACAAGGCAAAATAGTTGATTACCCGGTAAAGGATATTTCAGAAGATATGTCCTTTCTTGAAATGCTGGACGTTCTGAACGATCAGTTGGTTGTAAAAGGTGAAGAGCCTGTATCGTTTGACCATGATTGCCGCGAAGGTATTTGCGGAATGTGCAGCCTCTACATCAACGGCCAGGCGCACGGACCCGACAGGTTGACAACTACCTGCCAGTTGCACATGCGCTCATTCAAAGATGGTGAAACTATTTACATTGAACCGTGGAGAGCAAAATCTTTTCCGGTGGTTAAAGATCTGGTTGTTGACCGTAGTTCTTTCGACCGCATTATGAATGTAGGTGGTTTTGTATCCGTAAACACAGGCGGGGCGCAGGATGCAAACGCTCTCCCAATCAGTAAAGTTGATTCGGATAAAGCATTTGACGCTGCAACCTGTATCGGTTGCGGGGCTTGCGTGGCGACCTGCAAAAATTCTTCGGCTATGTTGTTTGTTTCCGCAAAAGTTTCTCAACTTGCTTTATTGCCGCAGGGAAAAATTGAAGCGAATGAACGCGTGCTGAAAATGGTAGAGCAAATGGATGTGGAAGGTTTCGGAAACTGCACCAACACAGGCGCGTGTGAAGTGGAATGTCCGAAAGGAATTTCACTGGAGAATATTGCGCGGATGAACCGTGAATTTCTTGTTGCCGGTTTAATGAGCGAAGAAAAGAAAGAAATTACGGGCGGGTTTTAAGTTTTCTGCTTCTCGACTACGCTCGAAGTGACACAGTAACTGTCACTTCGAGCGTAGTCGAGAAGTTTTATTTTAATACTACTCTTCCCAATTCGTGGGTAGCTATTTTGCGTTTTATATCCAGCAATTGTTTGTGTTGCTCAAGAATAGCAACCGTTTCTTCTTCGTTGGTTGCTTTGGAAAATAATTCTTCCGTTTCATTAATGCGTTTCATCAGGCGTTTCAGTTTCAGCGAATAAATGGAATGCTTTACTGATTTAGGAATTTTTGCATCTTCCAGATTGGTGTGAATCTTATGTTTATCAAGCCAGTTAGGGCTGAGCGAATTGGGATTTGAAATTATGCCTGCTGCAAACGAGCTGATTCTTGAATCAGGATTTTGCACATAATACTTTTCATCGGGGATGCTGTTTTTTTCAATTGCTTTTCCGGCTTCATTAAAAATCAATTGATAAAGCAGGTTATCAAAGTGCATGTTATCGGTGCTTAAATCGTGATAAATAAATTCGGCAACGGTTATCATTATTTCCACTTCTTCACCTTTTTCATTCTCGGCTTTTGCAGGCATAACAGGCTTATCGCCATAGGTGATGAGCAGGCGGATAATATCACGTTCCTGCTCTTCGTAATCCTGCTCAATTTTTTCAGTAACGGGTTGCTGATGTTCAAACGTTGCTTCGCTTTCAGTAATCTGTGCAGCTTCTTCGTCTTTTAAGTTTTTAGAAAAGTTTTTTCTGCGGGTTTTATTCAGTTCGTTAATGAGCAGTTGCTCGTCCACATTCATAATGCGGCTGCACTCGGTGGTATAAACGTTGCGCGAAATGGCATCAGGAATAATGGAAATAGTTTCCATGATTTCACGGATTAAACCGGCTTTTGCTATCGGGTCGTTTTGCGTATCCTTCAACAGAATCCCGGTTTTGAAACCGATAAAATCTTTTGATTCTTTTTTGATGAATTCCTGTAATTCTTCAACCCCTACTTTTTTGGAAAATGAATCGGGGTCATCGCCTTCGGGAAAGAGAACCACTTTCACGTTCATGCCTTCTTCCAGCACCAAATCTATTCCGCGGAAGGATGCTTTTATACCCGCTGCATCGCCATCGTAAAGGATGGTAATGTTTTTTGTGTAGCGTTTTATAAGACGGATTTGCTCAACGGTGAGCGAGGTTCCGGATGAGGCCACCACGTTTTCAATTCCTGCCTGGTGCATGGAAACAACATCGGTGTAGCCTTCAACGAGCAGGCACGTATCGTTGCTGACGATTTTATTTTTAGCGAAATAAATTCCGTACAGCACATTGCTCTTGTGATATATCGGGCTTTCGGGTGAGTTTACATATTTGGCAACTTTTTTATCGGTCTTAAGTGTTCTTCCGCCAAAGGCAATTACGCGCCCCGAAACATTGTGAATGGGAAACATAACACGACCCGCAAAGCGGTCGAACATTCCATTGCCATCATCGCGTTTGATGCAAAGCCCTGAGGTCTCCAGGTATTCTGCTTTATAGCCTTTTGCTGTGGCGGCTTCGGCAAGGGCTGTCCGTTTTTCGGGACTGTAGCCGAGTTGAAATTTTGCAACAATATCATTGGTGAAACCGCGTTCCTGAAAATAGGATAAGCCGATTGCTTTGCCTTCTTCGGTTTCCAACAAGGTTTCGGTGAAGAATTGCTGGGCATAACCCGAAACGAGCATGAGGCTTTCTTTCTCATTATAGGCCTGAATTTCTTCGGGTGTTTCTTCTTTTTCTTCTATTTCAATGTGATACTTTTTGGCAAGAAAACGCAGCGCCTCGGGATAAGTGAGGTGCTCGTGTTCCATGATAAAGTTAACGGGGTTTCCGCCTTTGCCGCAGCCAAAGCATTTGTAGATACCGCGCGAGGGCGACACATTAAACGAAGGTGTTTTTTCGTTGTGAAAAGGACAGAGGCCGATGAGGCTGGCTCCGCGTTTTTTAAGGCTTACAAAATCTGATACAACCTCTTCAATGCGGGCTGCGTCAAATATTTTATCTATGGTAAGCCTGTCAATCAAAACGGGTTGTTATTGTCCGGGTGGTGGTGGATTTTCGCCTTGCAGTTCCTTAGGAATTGCAACGCCTAATTTAGTAAATATTTTTTCGGTAAGGTTATCGCTTTCAGGACCAAATAAAATTGTTGAAACACCTGTTGAAGTGCTTTGATTCAACACGTAGGTATAGCCTTCGGTTTTGCTTATTTCATCAATTGCTTTTTGCAGTTTATCCAACGTGGGAGCAATTAATTCCTGCTGCATGGCCTGAAGCTGTTGTTCCTGCACGGCTTGTTTTCTGCGCAGGCTGCTATCGAGTTTCATTAACTCATATTGTCTTTTTTCGTCATCGGCAGGAAGCAGTTTATTGGCTTTGCTCAACTCGGTATATTCATTCATTTTCAGTTGAAAATAATCTTGTTCTACCTGCAGTTCTTTATCTAATTTGTTAGCATAGATTTGAAGATCCTTATTCATTTGCTCGGTTTCGGGCATATAGGCCAAAATCATTTCAATGTTGGTGTAGCCTATTTTTATCTGGGCTAAAGCGCCTTGTACTGTAAATACTACTGCGGCAAGGGATGCAATCAAAAATTTCATTCTCATATTCGTTCTTTTATGTTGGTTAAATTTTTTTTAGGGATGCCAAAGGTAGAATTTTTTCTTTTCTGAGGAATTTTTCAACCCATAACCATGCCATTATGCATAACGGTTTCGGAAAAGCTGATTGTAAAAGTTCAGAAAAAATAAAGTGTTGTATCAAAACGGAGCCAACACAATTCCAAAATTGAAAGGCGAAATAAAGGGGCCTTTCCCGTTTTTGAATATGCTGGAGAGGCCGTAGTAGCCGTAAAGAGAAACTTGTCCGTAGCCAATTCTGAAGGTTGGTCCGTAGTTCAACAGGTTAAGGTTATCAACGGGGTATGATTTTGTTTTTACGTTGCTATCCTCGTATTTAAAATGGCTTTGAATTAATAAACCAAGCTTAAAACCTGCGGCTACATTCCATCTGCGGTAGGCTTTATCGGGTTTAGAACGGAAGCGCAGTTCAAAAGGAACGGTGAGGTAGCTTGTAGAAATTTTGTTGCGTTTGATGCTGCTGAAAATGCTGTCGGTATAAGGAACCAATGAGGTTGCTCCGGTAATGCTGTCTTTAATAAACTGTGCATTGCTTGAAATATTCTGAGCCGAGAAGCCTATACCCAACGCAAGGCTGATAGGGCTTTTGCCCAGGGGCTGGTCGTATAACACAGCTACATCAACCCCGCGGCTGCCCGCAAATTTTACATTAACCCCTGAAGGGATGTTCATCCAGTTGGCAAAGCCACCGCCTATTAAAACCCTGTCTTTGGCGGCAGCGGGTTTTTTCTTTGTTGTGGTGCTGTCGGGCGGTGTTGCAAGTACTGATGCTGCAACTATGAATAAGGATAGGGATAGAACTAATTTTTTCATCTGTTTTTTTTGAGCGAGCAAAGATATGGTTTTTAGTTTGTGTACATTATTTCGTCATGCTGAACTTGTTTCAGCATCTTACCAATAAGACCCTGAAACAAGTTCAGGGTGACGTGGCTACTTTACCTCCCATTCCACTTCCATATCCCAGTTGCTGCGCACATTTATTTTTCCGGGGTAGAGTATGATTTTTTCGGGCTGGCGTTTTTGTAAATAATTTCCGGTGTCCCATTTTCCATTATTGTTTTGGTCCACAACAAGGCGTACACCATAGCTTTTTGGTTCCAGTCCTCCAAAAGAAAATTTGTCGTTTCCGGTGGCGGGTTTTTCAATAGCGGTATTGCCTTTATCATCGGTAAGTTGCAGCACATAATTTGCCGGAGCGGCTTTCAGCGTAAAGGCAACATTGCCGAAATAGCTTTTGAGTTGCGTTGTGAAATTGATTTTTATGCTGTCGTTTTTTAAATCAAAAATATCAGTAACCGCTGCGGGCGGAAAAAACAATTCATACTTTTTATCTTCCTTCCATTTATATTTAATCAAGTACTTGCGTAAGGCTTTATCTTTTGAATCGAAAATAAATTTTACGGGAATGCTGTCTTCTTTCAGCACGATATTTTCAAGCACATAATCTTTTACCGGGTGATTGAAGGTGATGTAAAAATCTTTTGCAGCGTTGTGCGTTGAAATGTTTTTGCCTTGTTCCACCAAAAGTTTAAAAGGTGTTTGTTTTTTAACACCTGCCCCTTTTACTGAACCGCTTTGTGTTTCTATTTTATCGCTTCGTTTCTTGAGCGCAAGTTCAATGGTGTCAAGAATAACACCGTTGTCAGAAATCTCCAACTTCAGAGTGTCCATCACCACATCACTCATCCATGCAATCAGCGTATCACCTGTTACACTTTCTTCAGTAAAATTCCACTCTTTTTTAAAAGATGTATTGAGTGGATTCAGTATCAGTTTTACAGGTCTTTTATTGAAAATAAAAACCAGTTTTCCGTAATGTTCGCAATAGGCTTTTTTAAGGTATTGCGTATTTTTTTCTTCCTTGAAAATATAAAGTGGAATGGATTTTCTGCCCGCTTTTTTCATTCCTCCTTTTTCAGGAATGGTGTCGGATTTAGTCGCGTGAATTGAATCACTGGGCATACTGTCAGGTACTACTTTTATCGCTTTTTGAATGTAGTAGGGTGAAACCAGTGTATCGGAAAAGCCTATCAATTCTTTATCAAAATCATCGTAAAGAAAACTTGAGTTTTCGTCTTTCAACGCTACCAGTTTATAGTTACCCGACTTAAGATTATCTAACTCAAAATTCCCGGCACCATCAGTTTTTGCGTAGTAATACGGTAGTTTAAGGTAGGGAACGGAATCAGAATTATCTTCATAAAGCAAGGCAAGAATATTGGTTTCGTTTTCGAGGGTAAACGCATTTTTTACCGTGCCGCGCAATGAAAGAGAATCAATAAAACTGCCGGTAGAAAAAACATACCTGAAATTTTCAAGCGGGTTATTTTCATTGATATCGCGGATGGCATTGCCGAAATTCATGGTGTAGGTTGTAGAGGGCAGCAACTCATCATTGAATTTAACGAGTATGTTTTTTCCTTTCACCACCAACTCGGGCTGCGATTTAAGCGGTGGCGAAACAATAAGCTGCGTGCTGATGTCAGTGACCTGTACAAATTCATCAAATGAAATAACAAATGATTTTGAATTAAAATTCAGGCTTTGATTGTCTGGTACGATATTCAGAATTTTGGGTGGCGTTGTGTCTTTATCTCCACCCGAAGGCGTAACTATATTAGCACAGCCTGAACTAATCAGGATGAGAAAAAAAATGCAATGATGTATTGAATACTTTTGTTGAAACACGGTTCTCATAAATCAAAGAGGCTTGT